>CAMYMP010000026.1 GCA_947259435.1 uncultured Woeseiaceae bacterium | reverse complement strand
ATCGAAGGCCTTGTCCTCGGACCCGGGTTCGGCGCTGGTCAAACGGTCGTGTTCGATGCTTGCCATTACTGCGCTGCCTGACGAAGCGCAGAACGAATAATGTCCTCCGCGGATTGCCCATCGAGGTTCATCGATCCGATCAGCTTGTTGACTTCGCCCGCCTTGTAACCCAAAGCCATCAGCGCGTCGACAGCCTCGCTTCGCGGGCTGGCGCCAACTGTTACTTTCGATACGCCGGGCATCGCAGGTGTTTTGTCGATTTTGTCGCGCATTTCGATAATCAGACGCTCTGCGGTTTTCTTGCCGACACCGGGAATTTTGACCAGCATAGCCGCATCTTCGTATTCGACACAGCGTTGAAAATCAGCAACACTCATCGTGGAGAGAATTGCCAGGCCCATCTTGGCGCCTACGCCGGATATCCGCAGCAAGGTGCGAAACAGCGAACGCTCCGTCTCGGTAGCAAAACCGTACAGAATTTGCGCGTCCTCACGCACCAGCAAATGCGTATGCAGAAATATTTCTGCGCCGGTCGCTGGTAGATCGAGAAACGTCGACATCGGTGTCTCGACTTCGTAGCCGACGCCCTGACACTCGACAATGATCCGAGGTGCCTGCTTGGATACCAGCTGGCCACGAAGGGAGCCGATCATCGCAGCCCCCCTACGGCGTTATCGCGGCTTAGGTGCGCCTGCATGCGGCGCCGGTGGCCGTGGCAAATCGCAGTTGCCAGGGCATCGGACGCGTCAAGAGCAGGCGGTCCATCGAGCTGCAACAGGGACACGACCATATGCTGCACCTGTTCCTTGCTGGCAGACCCGGTTCCCACGACGGCCAGTTTGATTTCCCGCGGCGCATATTCGAATACCTCGACGTCGAAAGCAAAGGTCGCAGCTACGACTTCGGGACGATACTCTGCAACGATCTCCTTTACTGAGACGAATATTTTCTTCAGGCGCTCCGGAAAATCGCCGTCGGGACTCCTGATCGTGCCGCTGGCAACATAGGCCGGCCGGTCGCCGTCGAAGTCGAGGACACCAAAACCCGTGAGGCGGGATCCGGGATCAATGCCGAGTATGCGTTTCGTGTCAGACACGACGGGCCTCATATCTGCGCGAGTACATCATCGGATATATCAGCGTTGCTATAGACTTCCTGCACATCGTCGAGGTCCTCGAGCACTTCGAGTAGCTTGATCATGGACGTCGCTTCCTTGACCGCGAGTTCGGCATTCGTCGACGCACGCATGGTCAACTGTGCGTTTTCCGGCTCGTGCCCAGACTCGGCCATCTTGTCACGCACGGATTCGAATTCGGTCGGATCGGTCAGCACTTCGATCGAATGGTCATCATCGACAATGACATCCTCGGCACCTGCATGTATCGCTGACTCCATGACCGCATCTTCGTCGCTTCCGGGCGGATACAGCAGCTGGCCGACATTGTTAAACAGGTAATTCACGGAGCCGTCGGCGCCGAGATTGCCGCCGAACTTCGAAAATGCGTGCCGCACCTCGGCGACCGTGCGATTGCGATTATCCGTCAGACAGTCAACCATGACGGCAGCGCCGCCGGGACCGTAACCCTCGTAGCGAATTTCTACGTAATCGGCGCCGTCCAACTCGCCCGCGCCGCGTTTCACCGCGCGCTCGATGTTGTCCTTCGGCATGCTCTGCGCCTTGGCCTTGTCGACCGCCAGCCGCAGGCGTGGATTCGAGTTCAGATCGCTACCGCCCATCCGGGCCGCAACCGTGATTTCCCGAATCAGCTTGGTAAAGAGCTTGCCACGCTTCTTATCCTGGGCGCCCTTGCGGTGCTGAATATTCGCCCATTTACTGTGTCCTGCCATGATTCCCTGCTTCGCCCAAGCAAAACCCGGTCGCCACCGGGTCAAAATCTGCGCGTATGATAACGGTTATTGCATAGCCAGGCACTCAATCAAGTACACGCCAAATGTCGCTTTCCAGTAACGAAATTCACGCAGACGACAGCCAACGGGCCGACATCGTCCACGCCATCCGGAGATTTCTCGAGGCGCAAGCCGGCGCGCCGCAAATCCCCGCGGCAATCGCCGAAGGTCGTGAGATCGCAGCGATCGTGGAATCATTCGGTCTGTCGGACAATCTGCTTGCCGCCGTGCACGCCTACCCGGCTGTACGTGACGATTTGGTCGCATTAAATGCTATAGAAAAGAGTGGGTTAGAAGAATTATCTCGAAATGTTATCGGATTGGTGCAGCTTGGCCGTTTCTGCTTGCCGCAGGGCTGGC
>CAMYMP010000025.1 GCA_947259435.1 uncultured Woeseiaceae bacterium | reverse complement strand
GCAGGAAGAAAATTCGTCACTGCCGTTGATGCTGGTCGCCATGAGGAAATCACCGCTTACCGTGTTGCAGGGCGGATCGTCGGTGCCGTCATGCGGCGCGCCGAAGTTATGGCCAAACTCATGTGCTGCGACCAGGCTGTCCAGCGCCGCATCGTTGCTGACCTGGGTCAGGCTCGCTCCGAATCGTCGGCTGCAAAGTGCGCCGGTCCACGCGATACCGACCGTCCGTGTGTCGAGATTGCGACCCGTGAACAAGTGTGAGAGTCCATTCACATATTGCGTCGGCGCATCTTCTCGAAAATCGGACAGCTCCTCCAGAAGCGTGCCGGCATCGAGTTGATCGGTGAACGGGTCATTACTTTCCGTAAAAATATCGACTCGATTGACGTTCATCTGCACGCCGAGCTGTGTGCTGAAA
Organism: uncultured Woeseiaceae bacterium; assembly: GCA_947259435.1. Next base: position 1,667 of record CAMYMP010000025.1, on the reverse strand, counting down.
ATGCCGTCGACATTGTTCATGCGTTCGATCATATCGTCTCGCGGGCTTGCGCCATTGTCGCTGGCAAACTCGAAGTCGGCGATCACCGCGATGTCGATCTGCGAAGTTGCGCCCGGACCCTGTGCCGCGCTCGCCGTCACTTCCGACATAACCGCTTTTGCAAATTCACCCGCGTTCTTTGAAGCGCCGAGTGCCGAGCAGCCGAGAGCGCCCTCTGGAATCTGCAGGTCGCTGAGACGGTACATGAACGGACTGGCTGCTGTCTTTGAAGCATCCCGCTGCGCTTTGATCGCCCAAAGCTCGACGCCGTCCCACAGCATGCCGCGCGGCATGTCATCTTTGATGACAAGGCGCACCCAGGAATTCGAGACTCCGGCGATATCGCCGCGGTAGATTTGATATCGATCACCAACGAATTCGCCCAGCCCGGCATTGAGCAGGCTGCGGTTCTCTTCGAGGTTAATGTCGAAATGTTTGCCGAAAGCGTTGAAGCGTAACGAGCGGGCCGCATTCGCGCCGGCCTTTTGCTGCTCGCCGCTGGACGCTGGATACACAATCTGCAGCTGCTCGAGCGGTTCCTGGTAGCCGATAGTTACCGGGACCTCGCCGTTCGCAGCCGACAGCCATATCAGACCTGACAGTAGCGCAACAAGGTTTTTGATTGGGGCACGCATCCGATCACCTGAACAACGTTAGTCCTGTTCACTAGCTTTGCAGAAAACCACCGGGACGAACAGGACGCGCGTCGTCGCATTACAGCGACATCACGCCAATATATGAGCGCTGGTTCTCATTTTCGAAAAAATGTCTGCCGTGCGGCCCGAATCGCTAGGATCCGTAAGCCGAAAACTCGAGGGGGCATTTCGGCAGTTCGCCGCCGTCGAGAAAGACACGATGTTGCTTGCTGGTCAGCAAATAGCGCCGTCCGTCGCGCTGCCGCAACGCGGTACGTACCGGTCTTGGGAAAATCCGGAAATGGATTGACGACATTGCCAGTGTCGTCGACGGTACGCTCGTCGGTGAATCGTCGCCATGAAAAACGACCGTCATCGAGCTTGATCGTGTCGCCCTCGAAGGCGATACACGCAGGCTCATACAGGCCTTCGTGATTGGCGCATGCAAGTAGCAGCAACGCAGGTAAGATCAAGATACGGCGGAGAATCGTCAAGATCGAGGTACGCCCGTGGTTATCTCAGGTCGATCGATGAAGCGGCAGTCTACCGCGAATGTCCGATGGACGGAAAGCAACCAGGGCGTCCAGCTTTCGCTCGAACCCTCGATATGGACACTATCGAACCGCCGACGCCAGTGAATCCAGCTTCTCTTTATAGAGCTCCATGATGGCCGGAACTTTTTTCTCCGTCAGCTCAAGCCGCTTCGCCTCGTCGGTCTCATACCAGGTATTGTCGCCGCCGTTCAGCGAAAGCTTTGCCGTCGTTACGACGTCGGCGAGATTTGCCGTCGTCCGTCGCCGTGTGGTCTCGACCTCGTCCGGATTGAGCGTTGCCTGAATCTCCTCGGGGAATTCCCAGTTGGCAACGATGCTCTCGCCGACGGGTGCAGCCCATTCGTCGATCAGGCTTTTTCGAGTTTCGGCATCCTGCAGCAGCGTCGGATAATCAGTGTACTTCGTGCAAAGATAGAGAACGCCGATCCGGTGAAGCAGA
>CAMYMP010000024.1 GCA_947259435.1 uncultured Woeseiaceae bacterium | reverse complement strand
GCGATGCTTGTCGCGAACCTGCTGCTCGCTGCTGTGATACCCGCATCGCTTGCGGTGCTCGCGATTACGCGAAACCCGGTGGAATGCCTGATGCCGAGGTCCGTAGGCGGACTCATTCGGCGCTGCGGCGCCAGCTACTGGATGCTGCCGAGCTATTTTCGCGGTGTTTGAGGCTTTGCCGGGTGGCTGAGCACGCGGCACGTGTCAGGTTTCTTTACGGAACTGCTTACGGCATATCTGGTATTCGCTTTTTTCGCGCTGATCGGCGCGGTCGTTCGCCCATATCAGTTTCACGACGAGATCCGAATTCACGAGCCCGCAGAGCCCGGGCAGGAATTGCTCGATGAACAGCTTCAAAGCGCACGCACGAATGCGCTGAACCATGCATACGGCTTCATCAGCCGGGGCAATCGTGCAGGTGGCTTCAAACATATTCGCGACTGGCTCGGGACGGACCCTGAACCCGACGGCGCGTGGCAGTGGTTTTTCGATCAGATGGTGCTGTGGGAGATCAAGGAGCCGGCGCTCGTATTTGCACAGACTTATCTCAGTCGTCTGCTTGCGGAGCGGGAGTATGTCGCAGCGGTCAAGCTAATGATGCGTTGTCGCCTTATCAACGAGGCCTTCAGGCCGCTGCCGGATGACAGGGAACTGGCGATCGAGGCGGCTGAACAGTGTGGCAATGACGAATTGATGCGTTCCCTGTAGGAGTCGCCTATGCGCCGGCCTTGTGTTCACGGGTGCGGACACTGTTGTAAAAATGTGCCGCGGCCAGTACCAGCGCGCCCACGATCGTAAACAAGCGGTCGGCGGCCAGGCCAAGCTGCGAATGCGCCACCGTAGCGCCGATCAATAGCGTAAGCATGCCCACGACGCCCGCGATCACTATTCTGAGGTTGCGGTGGTGGCGAAATCCCAGCCCAAGCGCGACGACGCTAAGCGGCAGAACGACGACCAGCATCTGCAAATGCAGGTGACTGTCTGCAAACTGGGCGAGAAACGGCAGACCCGCCACGATGAGCGGCAGCGCAAGGCAGTGGATCAGGCACAGTGCCGATAAGCCGACCGCGAGGCCATCGAGCCAGCTGCCCGATTTCGACATATTTTGATCCATAGCGAGATGCCGTTATCCTATCAGAGACCGGGAAGGTATATGGACAAACGACTGCTAGCAATACTGCGCTGCCCTGTGACCCACAAGGAGCTTTCGCTCGCCAGGAGCGGGACACTTAAAGAGGTCAATGAAGCGATCGATGCCGGGAGGTTGAGCAATCGCGATGGCCGGGTGCTCGAGTCGCGCTTGTCGGAGGCGCTGGTCACCGATGACGGCAAAATGCTGTATCCCGTCACCAACGGCATACCGGTGCTGCTCGAAGGTGAGTCGGTCAGCATGGAGCAGCTTGGTTGAAGATCAACGTAAACCAGCTCCCATCGCATCTACAGAAAAATCTGGCGCATTGTTACCTGGTGACGGGAGATGAGCACCTGCTGGTGTCCGAGGCGCTCGATTCGATTCGCGAAGCAGCGCATCTACATGGATTTACGTCGCGCGAGTTGCATATCGCAACTCAAGGATTTGATTGGGCAGGACTACGCAACTCGAGCTCCAATCTGTCGCTCTTTGCCGAGAAACGCATCGTTGAATTGCGTCTACCGACCGGCAAGCCCGGCCGCACGGGTAGCCAGGCGATTGCCGATCTTGTCGAGAGTACCGATGCCGACCTCATGCTCATCGTGAGCAGTGCAAAGCTGGATCGCAGCGGCCAGGCATCCAAGTGGGTCAAATCGATCGAGGCCAAAGGCGTCCACTGTCAGGTGTGGCCGATCGGTGCGCGTGAACTGCCAGGGTGGATCGCCGGGCGTATGCGACAGGCAGGATTGCAGCCGGATCGCGGCGCCGTTGCAATGATCGCCGACCGCGTCGAGGGAAATCTGCTGGCGGCCGGGCAGGAGATCGAGAAACTCCGCCTGATACTCGGCGAAGGCAAGGTAAGCGCGGAGGATGTCAGCACGGCAGTCGCCAACAGCAGCCGCTATGACGTCTTCAAGCTGGTGGATGCGGCGCTCGGCGGCGATGCCAGCCGCGCACTGCGAATACTGTCCGGGCTGCGGGCGGAGGGTGTCGAGCCTGTGATTGTCATATGGGCGCTGACCAGGGAACTGCGCACGCTTGCAAGCCTTACGGATACGGTTTCTCAAGGCATGGACCTCGCGAGCGGTATGCAAAAAACCGGCGTGTGGCGCAATCGCCAGGCCCTGGTGCGAAGCTGCGTCAGCCGCCATAAACATGGAGATTTTCACCGCCTGCTCAAGACTGCCGGCCATGCCGACCAGGCAGCCAAAGGGCAGTTTCGCGCTGACCCCTGGCAGCTGTCGACCGATATCGTCCTCGGGATATCGACGCGATGAACCCGATCGGGATATTCGGCGGAACGTTCGACCCGATTCATTACGGACATCTGCGAACGGCATTCGAAATGTTGCAGGCGCTGCGCTTCGGCGAAATCTGCTTCGTGCCCAGCGGCGATCCGCCTCACCGCGGAGAGACGTTCGCGACGGCCCGACTGCGGCTGGAGATGGTCAGACTTGCAACGAAGGATCAGCCCGGTTTCGTCGTCGACGACTGCGAACTCCGGCGTGAGGGGCCGTCGTACACAATCGACACGCTTGCGAAGATTCGCAAGGAACGCGCGGACGTGTCGTTGGGTCTGATTGTCGGTATGGACGCATTTCTGGGGCTCACGAGCTGGCATCGCTGGGATGAGATTCTCGATCTCGCCCACATCATTATCGCGCACCGGCCGGGCTGGAAAGCGCCGGACATCGGTGAGCTCGGCGATATCATTGCGGCACGCGGCACGCATCGGGTCGACGATCTTCACGAGAATCTTCATGGCCGGGTCCACATCCACGCCGTAACGCAGCTCGAGATCGCGTCGACCGAGATTCGCGACCTGATCGCGGCGGGCCGGGATCCGAGATTCCTGATGCCGGATGCCGTCCGTGACTTCATTAAAGAATGTGGCTGTTATTCCTGAGAAAAGCTGTAGGAGACAAATTTGAAATACGCAGAGAACAACGCATGAACAGTGAGCAGTTATGCACGCTTGTTATCGACGCCCTCGAAGACATCAAGGCACAGGACATTGTCAAACTTGATGTACGAAATATGACCACCGTCACCGACTTTATGATCGTTGCAAGCGGTACGTCGAACCGACATGTTCAGGCGCTCGTCGATAACGTTGCCGAGAAAGCCAAAGAAGCCGGCCACAGGCCGATCGGGGTCGAGGGCGAAGAGGGCGGCGAGTGGGTGCTGCTGGATCTGCAGGAAGCAGTAGTGCACGTGATGCTGCCCAAAGTGCGTGAGTTCTATAATCTGGAGAAACTCTGGTCGCTCGGATTGTCGGGCGATCTTGCCGCCACGGACAGGTAGCCCATGCATATCCGCGTGATCGCCGTCGGCGACCGTCAGCCGTCGTGGGTCGATACAGCATTCGACCTGTACGCGGGAAGGCTGCCGCGGGAATGGAAGTTCCGGCTTGACTGCATAGCAACGGTGCGGCGGAGCAAGAATGATAAGTCGGAAAGTGCGAAGCAGGCCGAGGGCGAGCAATTGCTTGCCAAGCTGGCCGGCAACGAGCAGGTTGTGCTGCTCGACGAGAGAGGCAAACAAATGTCAAGTCCTGATCTGGCCGCGCGGCTCGCCGATTGGCAGTCGGACGGCCGCAATCTCTGTTTCATGATTGGCGGGCCCGACGGCGTCTCCTCGGCATGTCGTGAACGCGCGGATTTCATCTGGTCATTATCGAGCTTGACGTTGCCGCACGGTCTGGCCCGCGTACTTTTTGCCGAGCAGCTGTATCGGGCATGGTCGTTGCAGACAGGCCACCCGTATCACCGCGAATAAGCGGTGCCTGCCGACCCATGTCCACACCGGCTTTACACCTTGCATCTTCGTCGCCGCGGCGAACGGAGATCCTGCGCGCATTAGGCCTGACATTTTCGGCTAAAGGCGTCGATGCTGACGAAAGCAGGCTGGAAGGAGAACCGGCCGAGGAGATGGCGCTGCGACTGGCCGTGGCCAAGGCTAAATCGGCCGAATCTGACGATTCACGGATCGTGCTCGCCGCTGATACCGTTGTCGTGCTCGGTGAGCGGGTATTTGGCAAGCCAGAGGACTGCGACGATGCCATCGACATGCTCCAGGCTCTGTCAGGCCATACGCACAGAGTGCTGACAGGCGTAGCAGTGCTGGCGCAAGCGGGCATTCGCACCGCCTTGTCCGCCACGGAAGTCAAGTTTCGGGAAATCCGTCCTGACGAGGCGTTCGCATACTGGCAAAGTGGGGAGCCCTGCGACAAGGCAGGGGCTTATGCGATTCAGGGTCTTGGCGGCGTGTTCGTCGAGGGAATTTCCGGCAGTTATTCAGGCGTCGTCGGATTGCCGGTTTTCGAAACCGTGCAGCTGCTGCGCGATGCAGGTCTGAGAGTATTGTGAGGCACACGGATGGCCGCTGGTCAGATACGCATCATTAGCAAGCGACGCCAAACGCAGTAGAGATAAGAATGACGGACGAGTCACGAAAAGAAGAGATTTTGGTCAACGTGACGCCGAACGAAGTGCGTGCGGCACTGCTCGAGAATGGCGTGCTGCAGGAAGTCCATGTGGAGCGAGCAGCGCGGCGCGGCGTTATCAGCAATATCTACAAAGGCCGCGTGTCACGAGTATTGCCGGGGATGCAGGCGGCCTTCGTCGAAATTGGCTTACCGCGAACGGCGTTCCTGCATGCGTCCGACATCGTGCGGCTGCAAAACGGTGACGCTTCGAGCGACAACTTGCCGAGTATCCGGGAACTCGTCAAAGAGGGCGAGGACGTCCTCGTACAGGTCGTCAAGGACCCGCTGGGCAACAAGGGTGCGCGGCTGACAACGTTCATTACCTTGCCATCACGACAGCTTGTGCTGCTGCCCAAAGGCGACAGCGTCGGAGTCTCTGCGCGCATCGAGGATGAAGATGAGCGGGAGCGGCTGCGCAGCCTCGTCGCGTCACTGCTCGAGGAGGCAGACCTCGACTGTGGCGCTATTGTCAGGACCGTCGCCGAAGGCGCGGAAATCGAGGAATTACGAGCCGACCTGAATTTTCTGGTCAAATTGTGGGCGGTCGTTCAGGAACGGTGCAGCAAAGCTCAGGTAAAAACCCTGGTGCACGAAGATTTATCTCTGCCGTTGCGAGTCCTTCGGGACCTCGTTACGGAAAATGTGGAACACATCCTCGTCGATTCGGAACAGAGCTTTGCAGCCATGCACGATTTTGCGGAGACATTTCTGCCACCCGTGGCGCCAATGCTGGAGCTCTACCGGCGCCGCCGGCCCATCTTTGACCTGCATGCGATCGAGGACGAGATTCGCAAAGCGTTGGACCGAAGTATCCCTTTGAAATCAGGAGGATACATAATTTTTGATCAGACCGAGGCGATGACCACCGTCGACGTCAACACGGGCGGCTACGTCGGCCATCGCAATCTCGAGGAGACCATATATCGCACGAATCTCGAGGCGGCCGTCACTATCGCGAGGCAGCTACGGCTCAGAAACCTCGGCGGCATCATCATTATCGATTTCATCGATATGGAGGAACCGGATCACCGTGAGAATGTCCTGCAGCTGCTCGAACAGTCGCTCTCGACCGACCATGCGCGTCACCAGATAACGCCCGTATCCCCACTGGGCCTTGTCGAGATGACGCGCAAGCGCACCCGCGAGAGTTTGCAGCATATCCTCTGCGAAGATTGTCCAAGCTGTAGCGGGCGTGGTTTCGTCATGACGGCGGAGACCGTTTGCTTCGAGGTGTTTCGCGAGATCATTCGCCAGTCACGGCAGTTCGAGTTTGATGAGGCGATGGTTCTGGCGCATCAGGATGTCATTGAGTTGTTACTGGACGAGCAGGCGCCGAGCCTTGCAACCCTTGAAGAGCAGACAGGCAAGTCCATACGCCTGCAGCCTGAGTCGCTGTATTTGCAGGACCAGTTCGATGTCGTTCTGATGTAAAGCCACGCGATGACGCCAAATCAATGATCAAGTTATTCAGACGTCTGATGAAGTATCTCGCCTATGCGGCGGGCGGCATCCTGATATTGCTGGCCATTGCCGTTGGCCTGTTCCGACTGTTTTTGCCGCGACTTCCCGAATACCAGGAAGATATCAAGGGCTGGGCGAGTGCCGCGATCGGGTTGAACGTCGAGTTTTCCGGGATGGATGCGCGCTGGGGACTCAGTGGCCCCGAAATCGAATTTTACGATGCCGAACTTATTGCGCCGGAAAGCCTGAGGCGAATTGTCGCGGCTGATGAGGTCAGTATCGGTCTCGCGCTGACGCGACTGCTGTTCGACCGCAAGGCCGTCGTCGATC
>CAMYMP010000023.1 GCA_947259435.1 uncultured Woeseiaceae bacterium | reverse complement strand
CGCCCCTTGATAATTGCGCGACGTTCCGCGCGCCTCACACAACTTAGATGTCACGCAATCCGGAATCGTTTATCCGAAACGGCTGCTTCTGGCCGAAAGCCGCCGGTCGAAACCTAGTAATTTTAGCCATTGGAATGACCGCTTTGCGCGAAAGCGGACCGTTAGTCCTGCGCATCGTGAGGCGTTACGCTTTCGGCAGAGTGACTCCGACCTGCCCCTGATACTTGCCGCCGCGATCCTTGTACGAAGTCTCGCACTCTTCGTCAGATTCCAGAAACAGCATTTGCGCCACACCCTCGTTTGCGTAGATCTTCGCGGGCAACGGCGTCGTGTTCGAAAACTCGAGCGTTACGTGCCCTTCCCACTCGGGCTCCAGCGGCGTCACGTTGACTATGATTCCGCAGCGGGCGTAGGTGGACTTGCCGAGACAGATCGTCAGCACGTTTCTCGGGATGCGGAAGTACTCGACCGTGCTCGCCAGTGCGAAAGAATTCGGCGGGATCACGCAGACGTCGTTTTCCACGTCAACGAAACTAGACTCGTCGAACGCTTTCGGATCGACGATCGCTGAATTGATGTTGGTAAAGATCTTGAAGTGTTCCGAGCAACGTACGTCGTAGCCGTAGCTCGACGTTCCGTAAGAAACGATGCGCTGTTCATCATTCGTACGCACCTGCCCCGGCTCGAACGGCTCGATCATCCCGTGCTCGCTCGCCATGCGGCGAATCCAGCGATCCGACTTGATGCTCATCAACTGTCCTCGACGACAATCTTTGGAAACTTGCTGGCATAGTCGCGGCCCTGCGCCGCCTGCGCAGCGGCCAGATTGAGCGCCGCGTTGCGATAAGCTGCAGCCGCTGCCGAGTCAGGATCTGCCAATACAGTCGGATGACCGCTGTCGGTCTGCTCGCGAATCCTTGCATCGAGTGGTAACTGGCCCAACAGGGCGACGTCGAAGTCCCGGGACATCTTTTCGCCGCCGCCGGCACCGAAGATCGGCTCCTCGTGACCGCACTCGGAGCACACGTGCGTGCTCATGTTCTCGATGACGCCGAGCACCGGAATCGAGACCTTGCGGAACATTGCCAGACCCTTGCGCGCATCCAGTGTGGCGATATTCTGTGGCGTCGTCACGATCACGGCGCCGCTGACCGGGACCTGCTGCGAAAGCGTCAGCTGGATGTCACCGGTTCCGGGTGGCATATCGACGATCAGGTAGTCGAGGTCCTGCCAGGTCGTCTGATGCAGCAGCTGCTGCAACGCCGACGTCACCATCGGTCCGCGCCAGACCATCGGCTGGTCGGGGTCGATCAGGAAACCGATCGACATCACCTGCAAACCGTGAGCTTCGAGCGGCCGCATCGTCTTGCCATCCTCGCTCTGCGGCTGCTTGCCGGCCAGGCCCACCATGTGCGGCTGGCTCGGGCCATAAATATCCGCATCGAGCACGCCAACACACGCACCTTCGGCCACGAGCGCGAGCGCGACGTTGACCGCCACCGTCGACTTGCCGACACCGCCCTTGCCAGACGCGATCGCGATGACATTGCGCACATTCTCCAGCGGTTTCAGGTTTCGCTGCACGCCGTGGGCAACGATCTTTGTCGCAATCTCCACGGTCACATCTTCGCAGCCCGTTTCAGCACTCAAGGCAGCCGCGATATGCGTTCGATAAGCTTCCAGGCGACTTTGCGCCGGAAACCCGAGCTCGATTCGCGCCAGAACGGCGTCATTCGAGGCCTTTGCCTCGATAATCCGGGCAACCTCGGCGATGGTCCGGCCGAGCCCCGGTAACTCAATGGAATTAAGGAACTTATTCACGTCTGATTCTGTTGACGGCGTCACATTTCCGCCTATGTTATTAGGTAAAATTGCGCAGAGGCCTCGTGACGGAGGCCTGCGCGCGCACATTGTATCGAAGCTGCGGCGGGAACCAAGCATTGGTTTTGCAGGGCTTATGCGACCATATGCGCAAAGGTGATGTGGCATAATGCCGCATCGTGGATATCAGAGGCTTGGGGTACGCGGTTGACTGCCGCCTATCTCGCTTAGCTTGGGCTATAGCGAAACACCGATTGACTGACTTTAGAATACGTGCAGAAGTTTCGTGTGCAGGGATGCCGGACACGGCGAGGCCCTGCCGTGGTGTGCGCCTGTGAGCATCCTGAGCGGTTTTCGCGCTGATCAGCTGGTTAATCAGCTGGTTGCGGAACAGAAACCGGATTCGCCATCTGCCAAACGTCTGATCAACCGCATCAAGAAGGTCGGGCCCAAAGCCATCCCAAAAGCCATCGACGCGCTCGCCCTCTCGGACAAGTCGCACACGATGGTGTTCGTCGACATCCTGACAAGCATGCTCAACGACAAGACGCTGGACCTCTACAAGGAGGGTCTGGCCGATGGTAACGAAAGGGTCGTCTCGGGCACCTCCTGGGCACTGTCCAGCAGTACTGATTACCGGGCAAACAACCTGCTCGACTGGTTTGACGACCCGGAGGTTTCCAAGCCTGCCCTGATCGAGGTCCTGCGCGTCCACAAACAGGATCTGAGTATTCACGAGCTGTTGCAGCGCGCCTACGAATCCGAGCCAAAAGAATCCGGCGCGTTGTTCAAGATCATCGAAGAAATCGTCAAGCCGGAGATGTTGCCCGACCTGGTCTCGCGTATGGGTGGGCGCGATCCGGTCATTAAGGTCCATCTCATCGGTCTGGTCAGCAAGTTCGACAAGCCCGAGGTTAGTCAGGCGCTCGAAATGCAGCTCAAAGACGCGAATAAAATGGTGCGCAGCGCGGCCCTCAGTGCGCTTGCAACGCGCGGAGCGGCGGTCAATATCGAGGCAGTGAGCAAGCTGCTGCAGGACCCCGACCTCGACGTGCAAAATAAAGCTGTCGACATGATGGTGCAGATCAACCACCCGCACACCGTCAAATACCTGACCGAAGCCCTCAAAGACGAATCTGAGTATTCGCGCCGCTCGGCCGTCGAAGTGCTCAATGAAATCGGCAATCCCGATTCAGTCAAAGAGCTGTTCAATGCTATCCGGGATGACGACTGGTGGGTGCGGTCGCGAGCCGGTGATGCGCTGGCCGAGATTGGCGGCCCCAAGGTCGTGGACGCCGTTGTTGCTTTGATCAAGGATGAAGACGAGGAGATTCGCCGCACAGCGATCGAGATTCTCAACGCGACCAAAGATGAGCGCGCTGTGGATCATCTGATCAACGCGGCCGACGACACGGATTGGTGGGTTCGTGAACGCGCCGTCGACGCGCTTTCCAAGATCGGCAGCCCGAAGGCTTTGCCGAAATTACTCGAAATGCTCGGTAAAGATGCCAAGACAGACGCCGTCATCATTCGGGCACTCAGCAAGATTGGCAGCAAAAAGCATATCACCGCCATTCTGCCGATGATCAACCGTCCGGAACGCGAGGTGCAGGTCGAGGCCATCAAAGCGATTGCGATTCTCGCCGACGAATCGCAGGTCGACACTATTCGAGGCGTACTGCAAAAGATCAAGCAGTCCAGCGAGCCGACGATCATAAACAGCGCAGACAAGGCGCTGAAGTCGCTGGATGCACGTTATTCCGAAACCGTCCTTGCCGAGAACGAGCGTGCCAAGAAGATTGGCGCGCATACCAAGACCATGCTGCTCGAAGACGAAGATCTCGAAAAACTTCTCGATGCGCAGGCGAAGGCGCAGGCGGCCGCACAAGGAGCCACAACCGACATTGCCCCGGCGGAGGCTGATGCACCGGCGCCAGCCGCGCCATCCGCGCCACCGGTGCTCGATATCTCCAAGCTCAAACCGGGCGACATCCTCGATGGCCGCTACAAATACATCGAGAAAATCGGCAAAGGCGCATTCGGCACCGTGCTGTTAATGGAGGACGAGGTTGTCGACGAGCGGCTGATTCTCAAGTTCTTGAACCCGAATGTCTCTTCTGATGAAGAGATGATGAAGCGCTTTGTGCACGAGTTGCGTTACTCACGCAAGATAACGCACAAAAACGTCATTCGGATCTATGACTTTCTGCATCTGCAGGGCGCCTATGCAATCTCGATGGAGTACTTCCCCTCACACACACTGACCGGCGAGATGCCTAACAACAAACCCATGGACATGGACAAGGCGCTGAAGTATTCACGCGACATGGCGACAGGCATGACCGTTGCGCACCTGGCCGGGGTCATTCACCGCGATCTCAAGCCGGCGAATATCCTTGTCAACGACGAAGGACTGCTGAAAATTGTGGACTTCGGTGTCGCAGCGGCCGCGTCGAGCGGCGACACGCAGCTGACAAAGACCGGCTACGTTATTGGCTCCCCGAAATACATGGCGCCCGAGCAAATTCTCGGCAAGAAAGTGGACGAGACCGCCGACGTCTACAGCATCGGCGTCATTATGTACGAGATGGCAACGGGCATTCCGCCTTACAGCCGCGGCGACCACATGTCAGTTATGTATCAGCACGTCCAGGGCAAGGCCAAGCAGTGTCAGGAGGTCAACCCCAACATCCCCGATGAATACGCGGCAGTCATTGCCAAAGCCATGTCCGTGGACAAGTCCAAGCGCTACCAGTCGATGGACGAACTGACAGAGGCGCTCGACGCGCTCTGATAGCGGCCGGGCCGCCGCAGCTGGTCGGTCCCGACCAATTTCCAAAAATGTGATGTTGCTCTGGCATGCGACATAATTTCCACCTAGGATAGGCGCAACTATCTGATTTATCGGAGTTCCGGCCGAAATGGCTCGTATCGACTCGTTTTTGAAGCTCGGTCTCGCGCAGGGCTGTTCCGATGTGCACCTCGCGGTTGGTGTACCACCAATGCTGCGTATGAATGGCGATCTGATGCCGATCAAGTTTCGTGAACTAACAGATACGGAACTCGAGACCTACATTCTCGAAATTCTCACCGAAAACCAGAAAGAAACCCTGGAGCTGGGCCACGATCTCGACTTCTCGTATGTCGCTGACGAAGGCGGGCGTTTTCGCGTCAACGTATTTCGCAAGGTGACCGGCTACGGCGCAGTCTTTCGCTACATCCCCGCCGACGTGCCAACCCTCGAACAGCTCGACGTACCAGAGATACTCGCCGATTTTTGCGACTATCATCAAGGCATGGTGCTCGTCACCGGATCGACCGGAACCGGCAAATCGACAACGCTCGCGGCGATGATCAATCACCTCAACGAGACTCGTGCCGTGAATATTATCAGCCTCGAAGATCCAATCGAATTCGTGCACCCGAGCAAGAAATGTCAGGTTATCCAGCGTGAGCTCGGGACGCATCTGACATCGTTTGCCGACGGCGTTCGCTCCGCAATGCGTGAAGACCCGGATGTCATTCTGGTTGGCGAGTTGCGAGATGCCGAGACGATATCGATGGCGATGACCGCCGCAGAGACCGGGCATCTGGTGCTCGGCACGCTGCATACGACGAGCGCTGTCAAGACGATTGACCGCGTTATCGATGCGCTGCCGGGCGAGTTGCGCGAGCAAACCAAGGCATTTCTCTCGATGAGTCTGAAAGCCGTGGTGACGCAGGTACTTTGCAAGACGCCTGATGGTCGCGGCAGACGCGCGGTACTCGAGATTCTTGTCAACAATCGCGCAATTGCCAAACTGATTACCACGGACCAGACACACCAGGTTCCGTCGCAGTTGCAGACAGGCCGGGATCTGGGCATGCAGCTCATGGACCAGGCCCTGCTCGATGCGATCAAGCGCAAGGAAGTGGACCCCGATGACGCGTACCGGTATGCCACCGACAAGAGCAAGTTCGCACGTTTCGTAACCGACACCGAGCTGGTTCGCACTCTCGACACCGGTGGCATCGAAAAAACACTGAATCAATGAACAAGATCGATCAATTTCTCCGCAAGGCGCTCGAACAAAGCGCCTCGGACTTGCATATGGTGTCAGGCGACCCGGTTCGTGCGCGCATACACGGTCACCTGCAGGTCCTGATGGACGAAAAAGTCGAGACGGAGACACTTCAGGATGCAATGTTCGAGATCATGGACGGTACGACTCAGCGCGCCTTTGCGCGCGATGAAGCAGCCGATTTCGCCTACGATATTCCCGATGTCTCGCGGTTTCGCGTAAACGTATTTCGTCACCTGAACGGTATCGGCGCGATTTTTCGCGCGATCCCTTCCAAAGCACTGACGCTCGAACAACTCGGCATGCCGCGCGTGATTCTCGACTTGTGCAAACAGACCTCAGGCATGATTCTCGTCACCGGCAAGACGGGATCAGGCAAGTCGACAACGCTCGCGGCGATGATTGACGAAATCAACAAGTCCGTGAAGGGCCATATTCTGACGATTGAAGATCCGGTCGAGTTTACTCACAAGACGCAGAACTGCCTGGTCAGCCAGCGCGAGATCGGTGTCCATAGCACGACATTCGC
>CAMYMP010000022.1 GCA_947259435.1 uncultured Woeseiaceae bacterium | reverse complement strand
GAGCGCAGCGTAGAGCCCGCCGAGCGGCTCGGCGCGCGCCGCGCCCAGATGGCGATTGTCACTTCGCTGTTTCACGATTCGGGCTACATTCGTCACGAAGAGCGCGACAGCGATTTCTCCAACGGCGCAGAGTTCACGCTGTATCACGTATCTCGTAGCGCCGATTTCCTGCGCCGCTATCTGCCCGAGCTGGGCATGGCCAAAGATGTCGCTGTCAGCAGTATGATCGTGCATTTCACGGGCTATGAACTCGACCTCGACAAGATCGAACTCGACGATCCACGCGACATAATCTGTGGTCACCTGATCGGCACCGCCGACCTGATCGCGCAGATGGCGGATCGTTGCTACCTCGAGAAATGCCGTGACGGCCTGTACAAGGAATTTGTCGTCGGTGGCGTCGCCGTCGAAAACGCCAGCCCGGGCGAGTACACCGTACGTTACAAGTCAGGACTGGATCTGCTCCGCAAGACCCCTGTGTTCTATCAGCAAGTCATGCGCGAGCGCCTGCATCGCAAATTCAATCGTGTGTACCGCTATATCGAAGTGCTTTACGACGGCCAGAATCCGTACATCGATGCGATTCGCAGCAACATCTCGCACCTCGTGCACATTATCGAGTCGGATGACTGGTCATTGCTTCGACGAGAGCCGCAATACTTCCTCGGCATCGTCAATGCCGTGAGCGACCTCGAAGCGCTGGTCAAACGGCAGCTCGCCTCGTTTACCGGCAAAGCCATTGAAACGAATCGATTGCTAATGCCGGTCTGACATTATCGATCGTCTTTACCCTGTCGCCACATCCGTAGTGCGTGGAACTCCGCACGATCAAGGCGCCGGTTCGCATAGAAAGCGGCAATCGCGGCACCAAACAGCGCATAGACTAAGTCGGCGGACGACATCGCTTCGTCGAAGAAAACGGGCCATGTCATGGACGTCACGGCGCGCAGCACATTGAACGTGGTCGTTTCCAGCTCGTTTGCCGTGAAGGCAGCGGCAAGCACAATGTTACTGACCAACGCCCCGACCAGCGTAACTATCGCGGCGAGCACCGGGAAGCGCCAGTCGAGGCCCCTGCCGGCACGCCGTACCGCAAGGCCCACAAGTACGCCTAGAAGCAGCGTCATCCATGGGAAGGTGCGCTCGACGAGCGTCGACGCCATCGCCCACAAGACGCTGAAAACAATCACGATAATCAGGCCTAACAATCACGATAATCAGGCCTGCGTAAACCGCATTCGGCAGCGACTGCTCGCCGATGAGCCGACCGCCAAGCGCCGGGTCCGGTTTGACGGCCGCCCCCCGATGCTTTTTTGGCAGGCGCAGGACGCTCTTGATCTGGTCATTTTTCAAATTGTTACGTCCCGGAGTCCGAGCTATGTGCTTTATTCGATGCGACGGATGCTAGCCAAAATCAGATTTTTCGCGCAACGTCTCCGACCCTGATATTGCCGGACTTCGTGACTTTTGCATTGATACCGCGAAAGTTGAGTTTTTTGCCGATACCGGAGTTCACGAAGACCATCGCATCCCGGCCAAATCGAGCCGCAAACTTCTTGCACCCTGTGTGCGGCGGCGCGGTAACTTCGATGGTCGCCTCGCCGATCGACAGTTGCGTGCCCGGCGGCAGGTTTTCGTAACTCAGATCCATATCCAGATACAACTGATCGCCGGCAAGTTCCCGCCGCCCGGGATCGTTCGCCACCAGCGCAGCAACGCGGGAATTCATGATGTTGAGCTGCATATCCGGATCCGCCGCACCGTTCGGTACCTTCCAGCTGCCGCGGCTCAGCCAGTTGTCACCGACGAGACCCTGCTCGGTATCCAGGCGGCCCTCGGTGACAGCCTCGCGCTGATCCACGTCGGGTCGCCTGACGATAAGCGCAAGCACGCCGTTATCCTTCGGCGACTCCAGAATGCCATCGAGTCCCTGTTCGAGTTCTTCGGTGCTCAGCTGTCTGGCCGATGTCATTGCGATGCCATATCTTTCTCGAACCAGTCCACGTCCCAGTACTTGCCGAATTTGAAACCGACTTCATGGTAAGAGCCCACGCGAACAAATCCAAGCCCCTCATGCAGCGCGACAGACCCCGGGTTGGGCAACGCGACGCCGGCATAGGCGCGGTGGACCGATTTCTCTTTCTGCAACCGTTGTAGCAGCTCCTCGTACAGCGGACGGCCGAAACCTTTGCCGAGATGCTCCGGGTCCATGTAAATCGTTGTCTCTACCGAGGTGCCGTAAGCCGGTCTTGATTTGTATCGCGTGCTCGACGCGTAGCCGACCAGCTCCTCATCCATCTCGGCCACGAGCAGGCGGTAGGGACCCGAATCCGAAAACTGCGTGAACCACTGTGTGCGGGCTCCGACGGCAAAGGGCTCCGTGTCGAAAGTGACATGCGTTTCGCTGACGTAATGATTGTAGATCTCAACCAGTCGGTTGAGGTCACGAGGTTCTGCTTTTCGGACATTCAGCGACATCTATTACCATTCCGTTTCGGCTATTGCGGCCAATTCAGCCATATTCTTTGGCAAAAAACCCTCAAAAATGGGCTCTGTGGGCTTGTTTACGGGCCCCTGCGGTATATACTGCGCCCAGCTTGAATGTACGCCAACTATTTATGTATTTCGTTTCGATGTTCCAAGTTCTTGTAGCTCGTCCTGTTTTTCATAAGTAATAGCAGCACTTTCAGCCAAACGGCCCCTGAAAAGGCCACATTTACAAATGTTTGACAGGAGACAATTATGTCTACAACTACAGGAACCGTTAAGTGGTTCAATGACTCCAAGGGCTTCGGATTTATCGAGCAGGAGAACGGCCCCGACGTATTCGCGCATTTCAGCGCAATTCAGGGCGACGGCTTCAAGTCGCTGGCCGAAGGCCAGAAGGTCGAGTTTACCGTTACGCAGGGCCAGAAAGGTCCGCAGGCGGAGAACATCGTACCGCTCTAAGTACTGACTGAACTGAGTACGGAAAGGGCGAGGCCTCAGGGTCTCGCCCTTTTTTATTGCCGGCTTACTTGCCGTATTTGGTGTCGCGGGCCTGCTCGAATTTCTTTGCGAGCAACTGACGTTTCTTGAAGGCTTCCAGCAGCTCGGGATGCTCGATGGCCAGCGCCCGCAATTTTTGCTCCAGTATCCTTTGATGCTTCTGGCTGCGCGCCATTCTTCCCGCAGCGATCATGCCGACCTCTTCATCATCGGCCGCCACCGCGGCCCGGGCATCCCGATACATACGTGCCAGACATACGCGTTTCGGTATTTGGCTACCGATCCGGGTCTCTTTCTTGCAGATGATGTCGTAGCGGTCGTCTTCGTTAAGATCATTGTACAGCGCGAACAGTTGATCCTCGGCCAGTTCTATTTCTGCGCGCATCGCGCCAAGTTCTCTTGCACCCACGACCAGAATCTCGTCGATCGCAGCATCAAGCTCTTTAGCTTCTGATTCGGCGTTCTGACCGCTCGCCGCTAACGGCAGCCAAGCTGCCAACGCGATCAGTGATGTTCTTGCGACCGTCTTCATGCGGCTCCATTTTAGCAAGCCCGCATTTTTTCGGTAAGCGCGCGCAGCCGTTCTCTGTAAGCCTCACCTTGCTGCGATGTGTAACCGCTGCGCATTTGTGCATCGATAGCATCGATCTGATCCCGGTATCGATCCTTGCATTGCTCGGTGCGCTCTTTATCGCTTGTCCTGGTCGACGGCTCGCGTGCGCTGTATGTGTTCGCCGTAGCAGTGGATGATTGTGTGCCAAGCACGGTGGCCGGCTCGGCAACCGGTGGTGCTAATCGCTGTTCATCTTCGTTTTCCGGGTCACATCCACCGAGCCTTTCGGTGAACGATAGCGGCAGCGCTTCGCAACTCACGTCACCAAAGCCTTTTGCTTTGCACTTTGCATGGGCGAGGCCGCCAATCCTTTCTGCCGTGACGTTGTCGTTCGTCCGAAACGAGTAAACGTAATTGACGACGCCGATGGAACCCCTGGAGAGTGCGCCCAGACCACCGTAGCTGTTGAACACTTCATCGGAGGCGACACCACCCTGCATCATCCTCGCCGTCGCAACCGCGAACTTGTTTACGTAGCTGCAGTCGAGCGTACTGCCGCCGGAGCTGGGTGACTTGACCGTGACGGGCGCTTCTGTCGAGCACGGCGTTTGCGAATAGATCAGGCTGCCATCCGCGTCCTTGCACTTGTATATTTCAGCACGCAGGTCCGCAGGGCTGGCACACACCACGACTAAGGCTACTGCAATAATCGCACGCATTCGCAGGTCTCCGTTCAAATCCTGATCACAGCTTACCCCGGTCGTTGCCCGGGCGTATTGTTGCGCATCACAAATCGAGCGAATGTCGCCGTTCACCCTTGAATTCTTCGACATCGCGGCTATACCTATAGTCTGGAGATTGATTGAACGCAGCATGGCGAACGCGTAGTCATGACTCAAGCTATCAAAAGGCAGTCAGATCACCCGGCCGGCCAGGGACGCGGCCGGCAAGGCCTTTTGCGATCGATAATCAGGACGTGCTCTGATATTCCGCCTCAGGTCAGGGAGGCCCAATTCACGCGCGCTGACGAACGCGTGATTGACGCGTCACTGCTGCGAATCCTTGCTGAGCACTACGTGCCCGGCGCAAATGACAACGCACAGGCGGCCAGGAGAGGGAAGCGCGCAGCGGCATTGTCTCCTTACCTCGGCAAGGTGCTTGTCTGCGTTTTGATCATGTTGCCCGGCGTCAGATACACAATTGAAATCGATATGGACGAGGAACGCGTCGTCCACTGGGAGTGGCAGCCCGGCTAAGGCTCGTTGCAACCCTTGACGACATGCTATCCTGCCGCTCGTCTATGCTCAGATCCCTATTCTCGCGACTCACCCCGTCGCTGTATCAAAGAATCGAAGATGAGTCCCGAACGTGGATGATGCGTTGCCCGTGGTGTCATCATGAGATTTCCGTATGGGACGCAGGCGGCATGCGTTACAAGGCGCTCGGACCCGTATGGCGCCTGGGCCGATGCGTAAACTGCAGGCGTATCGGCATGATGAAGATTTATCGCCGGCCTGAAAACGACACTTGATAATGTCTGCCCAAAACCCATTATTCAGCTGAACGCACCCACCGGTTGATATCGTTCCAGCCAGGGAGCTGCTTTGCCCGGTGCCATGACGTACTGACACAGTTCGGCTAAACTCCAGCCCATCTCGAAACGAGGAACAAAAATGACCGATAGAGTCGCTTCCTTTGCCACAGTAGATCCTTTTGCGGGCATGACCGCCCAGTCTCCAGCCCAGGCGCAAAACCTCGTTAGCGGAGAGTGGGTATCAGATTCCAAAGTTCTGAGCGTCGTCGATCCGATGAACGGCAAACCGTTCATCGAGATGCCCGACACCCGGGACATCGCCCCGTTCGTCACGGGTTTGCAAAGCTGTCCGAAGACGGGCCTGCATAACCCGCTCAAGAACGTCGAGCGTTACGTCGAGCTGGGCGCAGTCTGCGCAAAGGCCGCGGCGCTTCTTGCTGAACAGGATGTCGCAGACTATTTCGCGAAACTCATCCAGCGGGTCATGCCGAAGAGCTGGAATCAGTGCATGGCGGAGGTCTCTGTAACCCGTGATTTCCTGCACAACTTTTCCGGTGACGGCGTTCGCTTCCTGGCGCGCGGTTTTTCGAACCCGGGCGATCGTACCGGACAGGAATCGCGCGGCTACCGCTGGCCCTATGGCCCTGTCGTGGTCGTTGCGCCGTTCAACTTCCCGCTCGAGATTCCAGCGCTGCAGCTCATGGGCGCATTGTTCATGGGCAACCGGCCGCTCATCAAATCGGCCACGACGGTTGACATCGTCATCGAGCAGTTCCTGCGTTTGCTGATTCATTGCAGGCTGCGCCCGGGCGATGTCGACATGATCCATTGCGGCGGCAGGACTATGGGTAAGCTGATCGAGACAGCGAAAGAAGACATTCGCCTGGTCCAGTTCACGGGCTCGAGCCAGGTCGCCGAAGCAACGTCCGTTTCGGTCAACGGTGCGGTGCGCATCGAGGATGCCGGATTCGACTGGAAGGTAATCGGGCCCGACTTCGACGAGTCGTGGGTCGATTATGTCGCCTGGCAGTCCGACGAAGACGCCTACAATGCGTCCGGCCAGAAATGCTCGGCGCAGAGCATCCTGTTCGTGCATGACAACTGGGCAAAAGCTCTGTTACCGAAGCTGGAACAGCTCGCCGGGCGGCGCAGCCTCGATAATCTGTCGCTCGGCCCCGTCCTCACGTGGAATAACGAGCAGATCAAAGCGCATATCGACGCGACGCTTGCCGTTTCCGGCGCCGAGTTGCTGTTCGGTGGCTCGCCGCTCGAAGGACACAGTATTCCCGACTGTTACGGTGCGTACGAAGCGACGGCCGTTCGGGTTCCGCTCAGCGCCCTGACTGGCAAACACTTCGGTCTTTTGACGACCGAGTTGTTCGGGCCATTTCAGATTATTGCTACCTATGGCGACGATGATCTCTCGGACGTTCTGGGTCTGCTCGAGCGCATGTCGCACCACCTGACGGCAGCCGTCGTGACTGCCGATCCGGTGTTCCAGAATAAGGTACTGGGTGCGACCGTCAACGGAACGACTTATTGCGGCATGCGCGCACGAACCACCGGCGCTCCGCAAAACCACTGGTTCGGTCCGGCCGGCGACCCCCGCGGTGCCGGCATCGGCACGCCCGAGGCGATCAAGCACACGTGGAGCTGCCACCGCGAGATCATCATGGATCAGGGGGCGCTCCCTGACGACTGGGATACGCCGCCGAGTACCTAAAGCCGCTAGAAGCGGTAGTTCAGGCTCAGGTAGGCGCCGAGTGGCGACTGTGAGTCTATTTTCGCGGTGTTTCCGGATACGCGATCGGTGATCAGAACGTCCATGAAGTGGTGTTCGACCCTGGCCGTAAAGCTCGTGGACCAGTTCTCCGAGAAATTGTACGAAGAGCCCATTGTCGCCATCAGGTGGATTTCGTTGCCGACGTCAAAGGTCGTATCGAACGTGCCGCCAGTATCAGTCGGTCCCGCTACGTCGTCGACATTCGCCGAGCCGAATCCGAGGCCCAGCGTCCAGAACCAGTCGAAGCCATGATCGGTCTCGTTGTATAAGCGCCCCAGCGAGCCGCTGAGGACCGTATTATCTGCCGAGGCGTCAATGGTGGCGACATCGGGGTCCTGCCTGAGGCCTACTATTTTCCACGGCCGCTCAAAATCGTATTCGTAGGTATCGAGGCCAGCGCCAATAAACCACCCGTTGTTCAGACGATACCGGCCGATCACCCCAAGCCCAAGGATATCGTTGGCGGGCACGCCGTCACCCAATAGAACGTTGGCACGCAGCCCGATTTCGAATTTCGACTCCTCGGCCTGACTTAATCCTGTCATCAGAACGAGCGTCGTGAACACCGCCAATATGCGGTTGATATTGATCCTGATCATATGATTATCTCCCTGAAATCATCGATTCGTTACGCCGCAGCGAGTCGCAAGTGTGAAAACATAAGTGTCGGAACCGAACACGGCAACCCGATATCTGCAGGTCGAGAGGGGCCGGTGTGCACCCAAAAGCGGTCATTCAGATGCCAGGATTGTGCGAGATG
>CAMYMP010000021.1 GCA_947259435.1 uncultured Woeseiaceae bacterium | reverse complement strand
TCCTGGAAGCCGCGGATGTTGGTCGGTTTCTCTGCAGCCGATAGCTTGGTTTTCCACGTCAGCTGATGCGCGCGCGTTTCCCATGCGGCGCGATCGCGCACGCGCGCGAGTGCATTGGCGACACCCGAGGACAGTTTCGTCTCGTCGATATCGTCGATGTCTTCGAGGATTGGCGCCCATGCGAGTGGCCAGGTCGTCGTCGGGCCCTTGATGATGCCGTGGTCCGCGAGGCGTTGAATGTCGTGACGTAACGCCATATCGCCTGCCGGAATCGTCGGGCCCGCCGAGGCCGTTGACGCTGCCAGCGCCAGCAAGATCAGCATGCGCTTCATCGCGCGAGTTTCTTACCCAGCTCGACGCCCCACTGGTCGAACGAGTCGATGCCCCAGATCACGCCCTCGACGAACACCTTGTGCTCGTAGAGCGCAATGAGCTGGCCAAGTACTTCAGGCGTGAGCTGCTCGAAGTGAATCGTGTTGCTCGGTCGGTTGCCTTTGTGCACGCGCCAGGGCTCGAGATCCTTATCCGTGGTCCCTTCCATGAGCGCCGTTGCCTGAGCTCGGCAATTGGCGATCGCGAGATCCTGCTGCGCCTGCGCGTTGCCGGACGACTTCGCCGGCAGGATGAAATCGACTGGCACGAACCGTGTTCCCTGGTGCATGAGCTGCATGAACGAATGCTGCGCATTGTTGCCCGCCTCGCCCCAGATGACCATGCCCGTGTCGCAGCGCACGGGCTTGCCGTCCATGCGCACACTCTTGCCACTGGACTCCATTTGCAGTTGCTGCAAGTAAGCCGGGAAGCGCTCGAGGCGATTGTCATACGGCAGGATTGCCTGGGATTGGGCGCCGAAGAAGTTGTTGTACCAGACACCGAGCAGCGCGAGCAGCACAGGCATATTCTCGTCAAAGGCGGTCTGCCGGAAATGGAGATCCATGCGCCGCCCGCCCGAGAGCATCGCCTTGAACACATCCATGCCGACGACCAGCGCCAGCGAGAGCCCCACGGCCGACCACAGCGAGTAGCGGCCACCGACCCAGTCCCAGAAGCCGAAGCGGAAATCGGCCCGGATGCCGAACTCGTCCATCGCCGCATGATTGGTCGAAGCCGCCACGAAATGATACGTCGATATTCGATACGCTGTGAAAGCGCATGCCGTCCTGCCAGTAGGGCCGCAGCGCAAGACTCGCCATGACGGGACCGAGGTCGGAGCCGCCGATGCCAATGTTGACGATGTCGGTCAGCCGCTTCCCCGTGCTGCCCTTGATCTTGCCGCTGTGCACGTCGTCGACGAAAGACTCCATGCGCGCCAGCACTTCCCAGACTTCGGGCACGCCGGGCGTCTCGAGCGCTACGGTATCGGAGATCTTGGCGCGCAATGCCCCGTGCAGAACCGCGCGATCCTCGGTCTTGTTGATGTGCTCGCCCGAGAACATGGCCTCGATCGCGGCCGCAACATCCGACTGCCGGGCCAACTGCACAAGTAGCTTGCGCGTCGTCGCATTGACATGGGTCTTCGAGAAATCGAGTACGAGGTCATTGGCCGCGACGCTGTAGCGCTCGGCACGCTTCTTGTCGCGCGCAAACAGCTCACGCAGCGTTCGATCCCGCATATCCTCGCGATAATGCTTCGCCAGGCCTTTCCAGGCGGCGAGATCGGTCGGATAGCGGGCAGAGAGTTTTCGGTCGGTATAGGCGTTGGCCACGCTTCGCTCTTATGCAGTTCTTTTCAGGTCAACCTTGTAGAACTCAAGATACCATTCAACGAACTTCTTGACACCGACTTCGATGGGCGTGGCGGGCTGGTAGCCAACGTCGGCAGCCAGGTCCGTGGTATCGGCCCAGGTGTCAGGCACATCGCCGGGCTGCAGCGGCAGCAGGTTCATCTCGGCTTTCCTGCCCACGCACTCCTCGATGGCCCCGATGTAATCCATGAGCTCGACAGGCTGCTGGTTGCCGATGTTGTAGATACGGTACGGGGCACGGCTCGTGCCCGGATCCGGCGTGGCCGGGTCCCAGTCTGCGTTCGGCGTCGCCGTATTGTCCATTGTGCGGATGACGCCCTCGACGATGTCATCGATGTACGTGAAATCCCGCTTGTGCTTGCCGAAGTTGAACACGTCGATCGGCTTACCTTCGATGATGTTCTTCGTGAACATGAACAGGGCCATGTCGGGTCGCCCGAACGGGCCGTAAACCGTGAAGAATCTCAGGCCCGTTGTCGGCAGCTCGTACAGGTTCGCGTACGTATGCGCCATGAGCTCATTGGCTTTCTTCGTGGCGCCGTACAAGGCCAGCGGGTGATCGACGTTCTGGTGGATCGAGAACGGCATCGTCGTGTTCGCGCCATACACCGAGCTCGACGACGCGTAGACTAGGTGTTCGACGTCGTTGTGACGGCAGCCTTCGAGGATGTGCAGCGTGCCGACGATATTGCTGTCGATATAGGCATGCGGATTCTCGAGCGAGTAGCGCACGCCGGCCTGTGCCGCGAGATGCACGACTTTGTCGAACTTCTCTTTGGCAAATAATGCGTCCATGGCCTCGCGGTCCGCGAGGTCGATGCGCACCATCGAAAAATTGTCGAAGCCGTCGAGAACTGCGGCCCGCGATTCTTTCAGAGTGACGTCGTAATAGGCGTTGAAGTTATCGAGGCCGACGACGGTCTCGCCGCGCTCGAGCAGCTGCTTCGCGGTGAAGAAGCCGATGAATCCTGCGGCACCTGTGACGAGAATTTTCACGTTAGCTAAACCTTACAATCGATCGTCGACGGCATCCGCCGGCAGCACGTACTTGATGTCGTAAAGAACCGACGTTTCCTTGCCAAAGTCGCGAATGCCCTGCTCGCCCAGTTCTCTGAACTGATCGTGCGCAACTGCTAATACCACCACATCATACGCCCCTTTTTCGGGTTCGTTGACCAGGTCAATGCCGTATTCGTATTTCGCTTCGTCGGCATCGACCCACGGGTCGCAGACGTCGACTTTGGCGCCGTAAGATGCGAGCTCATTGACGATCTCGACGACTTTGGTGTTGCGCACATCCGGGCAGTTCTCCTTGAACGTGAGACCGAGAATCAGGACGCGCGCTTTTAGCAACTGAATGCCGCGCGACACCATTTGTTTGATGACTTGCGAGGCAACGTACTGTGACATGTTGTCGTTGATGCGCCGGCCGGCCAGGATCATCTGCGGGTGATAGCCGAGCTGCTGCGCTTTGTAGGTCAGATAATACGGGTCGACGCCGATGCAGTGCCCGCCAACGAGACCCGGGCGAAACGGCAGGAAATTCCATTTAGTGCCCGCCGCTTCGAGCACTTCTTCGGTGTCGATGCCGACGCGCTCGAAGATCATCGCGAGTTCGTTGATCAGGGCGATGTTGACGTCGCGCTGGGTGTTCTCGATGACCTTGGCCGCCTCGGCGACCTTGATGCTCGACGCTTTGTGCGTGCCGGCCGTGATGATCGACTGATAGACGCTGTCGATGAAGTCCGCGGCCTCGCGTGTCGAGCCCGAGGTGACTTTGAGGATCGTTGGCAGCCGATGTTCTTTGTCGCCCGGATTGATCCGTTCGGGGCTGTAGCCGACGAAGAAGTCCTCGTTCATCGTCAGGCCCGAGCCCTTCTCGACGATCGGCACGCAAAACTCTTCAGTCGCACCCGGGTACACGGTCGATTCGTAGACGACGACATCGCCATTCTTGATGACATCCCCGAGCGTCTCGCTAGCGTTGCGTAACGGCGTCAGCAACGGACGATTGCTGTCACCGATCGGTGTCGGCACGGTCACGACATAGAAATTGCAGTCGGCGATCTTCGCCGCATCGGTCGTGAAGCTCAGATGTTTGGCAGCGTCGAGTTCTTCTGCCGAGGTCTCGAGCGTCGAGTCGATACCCGCCTCGAGTTCTGCAACACGGTCGGCTTTGACGTCGAAGCCGACCGTCGGGTATTTCCTGCCGAATTCGACCGCGAGCGGCAGCCCGACGTAGCCGAGGCCGATCACGCCGACGCGCAGTTTGTTGATATCAAAAGGCATGGCGCTCTACATAGCACATGTGGCGCATTTTCGCGCGACGATCCGTCGCAGCTAGCCCAGGTACCAGAGTGCGAGGAGACCCGCTATGCTCATCGTGATCGTGTACGGCAGGGCCATGAACACCATGCGCCCGTACGACAGCCGAATCAGTGGCGCAAGCGCGGACGTCAACAGGAATAAGAATGCCGCCTGGCCGTTCGGTGTCGCGACACTCGGGATGTTGGTCCCGGTGTTGATTGCTATAGCCAGCTTGTCGAACTGATCGCGCGTGATTTCACCGTTCAGGAACAGCTCCTGCACTTCGGTGATGTACACGGTCGCAACAAACACGTTGTCACTGATCATCGACAACACGCCGTTTGCCATAAAAAACAGCGCTTCCTGAGTCTTGCCGTCGTAGGTCATGACCCAGTCGATGACTGGTGAAAACAGGCCCTGGTTGTCGATGACGGCGACGATCGCAAAGAACACGACGAGCAGCGCCGTAAACGGCAGCGCCTCTTCGAACGCGTGGCCGATGCGATGTTCTTCCGTGACGCCATTGAGCGCCGTTGCAAGAACGATGACGAGCAGGCCGACGACACCCGGCTCGGCCAGATGATTGCCAAGCACAATAACGAGAATGATGCCGACAACCGCCTGCACAGCGATGACCGTGCTTTCGGCCGTGCTGCGCTTTGCCGTCATCTCCCGGTCATACTCCTCGAGAACTTCGCGGACCTTCGGCGTCAGCTGCACGCCGTAACCGAATGTTTTGGTTACCTCGAGCAAGACGCAGGTGAGCAGACCAACAACGAGCACCGGCATCGAGATGTGCGCCATCTTCCAGAAGAACTCCATGAACTCCCAGTCCATGATCTCGGCAATCAGCAGATTCTGCGGCTCACCGACCAGCGTCGTGACGCCGCCGAGCGCCGTGCCCACGGCGCCGTGCATCATCAGGTTTCTGAGGAACGAGCGAAACTTGATCAGGTCCTCGCGATGCAGGTCGACAACCTCATCGTCCGTCGAAGGATCATGATCGAGATCCATTTTCTTGCCCGAGGCAACTTTGTGGTAGACGCCGTAAAAACCCACAGCCACGGTGATGATCACGGCCGTCACGGTCAGCGCATCGAGAAATGCCGACAAAAACGCCGCCGTGAACGAAAACAGCAGCGATAGCAGTATCTTCGAACGCACACCGAGCAAAATTTTGGTGAACGTATACAGCAGCATCTCGCGCAGGAAATAGATGCCCGCGACCATGAACATCAGCAGCATAATCACCGGGAAATTCACTTCGGCCTCGTGAAACACCATTTCCGGTGTTGCCAGTCCGAGCACGATCCCTTCAACCGCAAGCAAACCGCCAGGTTGCAGCGGATAGCATTTGAGCGCCATCGCCAGCGTAAAAATGAACTCCAGCACCAGCACCCAGCCGGCGAGGAACGGGTCGTAGACGACCAGGATCGGGTTCAGAATCAGGAACGCGATGATCGTCTTCTTGTACCAGACCGGCGAATTGCCGAGGAAGTTCGCGCGCAGCGCCCCCGCTGTCGTGTGCGGCATATTGTTTTCCTTCTTGAGCGAACGAGCGATTCTAGACGGTTTAGGCTATGCGGAACAGTTTGCCAGTCACGCTGGCGGCCAAACCGGCTCCTGACCGACTCGGTCAGCGATCCCTGTGGGACTCGTCCCAGACACAAGTCCCTGATTTTCTTAAAGTCTCGAGCATTGCCTCATGCGCTGCGACTTCATCCGCGCTCGCTTTGATGACAGCGAGGTTGAGGTCGCCGTCTCGTTGCGCGCCGGTTGAGGCCTGCACACTCCTTGCCGCCTGCTCGATGTCCGCGTCCAGCGACAGCGCGGTCTGGCCGCCCGTCATCGCGAGGTAGACGCGTGCCAGCAGCTCGGCATCGATCAGCGCGCCGTGCACGTCGCGTTTCGACGCGTCAACGTCATAGCGTTTGCACAATGCGTCGAGGCTGTTGCGCTGCCCCGGGTGCATCTGCCGCGCGACCTTCAGCGTATCGAGCACCGTCGCGTGATGCGTGATCTTCGGTTGCGCATGCTGCATGAGGTTGAGCTCGTGTTCGATGAAGCCGACGTCGAATTCGGCATTGTGAATTACGAGTTCCGCATCTTTTAGAAAATCGAGCAGGTCGTCGACGACTTCGGGAAAGCGCGGTGCCGTCTCCAGATCAAGGCGGCTGATCCCGTGCACGGCTTCTGCACCTTCGTCTATGTCCCGGTCGGGATTCAGGAAACGATGAAATTCACGGCCCGTCAGGCGACGATTCACGAGTTCGATACAGCCGATTTCGATGATGCGGTGGCCGTGACTGGTCGACAGGCCCGTGGTTTCCGTATCTAAGACGATTTGTCTCATAGCTCATCTATACCACGATTCGCCAGCTCGTCCGCCTCTTCGTTTCCGGGATCGCCGTCGTGACCCTTCACCCACACCCACTCGATCTCGTGGCGCCCTTGCGCATCGTCCAGAGCCTGCCACAGATCCTTGTTTTTCACGGGCTTTCTCGCCGCGGTCTTCCAGCCGCGCGCTTTCCAGTTGTCCATCCACTCGGTGATGCCGTGCATGACGTATTTCGAATCGGTGTGCAGGCGCACTCTGCGCGCACCGTTGAGCGCATTCAACGCCTCGATCGCGGCCGTCAGCTCCATGCGATTGTTCGTCGTTTCGGGATCACCGCCGTGCATCGTCTTGCGACGCTTACCTGCGATCAGGAGTACGCCCCAGCCACCCGGTCCCGGATTGCCTCGACAGGCGCCGTCGGTGTAGATCTCAACTGTCTTGGTCAAAACGGATGCGGGAGACTCGATTGGTGGTTTCTGCCAGCCCGGCGACGACCTTCGGTTTGCGCCGCCACACGGGGCGCACGGGCGTCAACGTGCTGACACGTTTCTGGGCCGTGAGCATATAGCAAGCCGCCAACTCCGGCCACCAGCGCTGCCCGCGCCGTTCCCAACGCGACGAGGTCGCGCGGCGAATACCCGGCAACGGCCAGCGGAAAAAGAAACGCGTAACGCCGTGGATGCGCAGGTCGAGTAGCTTCAACCAGTCTCGCAGACGCCGCTCCGGTACGAGGTGATGCGCGTCCGGCGGCAGGCCGGCGCCGGGAACCAGGCGCCGCACGCCCCACAATCCGCCGGTCTTGAATCCGAGTATCACGAGATGCCCGTGCGCTGTCAGGACCCGATCGACCTCGCGCAGTATCGCGTGCGGCCGGTCGCTGTAGTCGAGCACGTGTGGCAGCACGACACAGTCGATCGTATCGCTCGAGACCGGCAGCCGATGCAGCTGCCCGATGACCGAGGGACCGCCATCGCTCGCGGCCTCGTCAATCAGCCAGTTGCGCTGCGTGCGTGCGTGCCGCAGAAAGGTATTCTGCTCGCCCCACAAGCCGAGCTGCAGGCACTGCTCACCGAATATGCCGTCGAGGGCCTCCTCGACGATGCGGCTTTCCTGCTGCACCAGCGCGTCGCCCAATGGCGTCTTCAGCCA
>CAMYMP010000020.1 GCA_947259435.1 uncultured Woeseiaceae bacterium | reverse complement strand
GACTCCGCCCTGTTTTTGTTCGGGCGCGGCAAAACCGGGCGAAAATGCGTGAACCGGGGACTCCGATTGCCCGTCATCCGTGTCTTCGAGCAGCCGACCTATACCGAAGTCCACGAGCCGAACCCGATCGTCCGCTACGAGGATGTTTCCCGGCTTGATGTCACCGTGAACGACCATGGAGCGGTGACAGTAGGCAACCGCATCGCAGAGTTGCAAAAAGTAGTTCAGAATCTGCCGTGTGCGAGCGCCGATACTTTGTACGTATTTGTCGATCGATACGCCGTCAACGAACTCCATGATGTAATACGGCGTGTTCTTTTTGGTCACGCCCGCGTCGATAATGCGTGCAATATTCGGGTGCTCGAGCCGGGCCAGGTACTGGCGCTCACGATCAAACAGCACGCGGGCACCGTCACTGGCAATCGAGTCCGGAATTAGTTTGATGGCGACGGATTGTTCGAACGCCCCGTCAGCACGCTCACCGCGAAAGACAATACCCATGCCGCCGCGGCTGACGATTTCGACAATTCGATATGGCCCCAGCCGCTCGCCGAGGTGTGCGCGCACATCTTCTTCAGCCAGCGCCGAAAACAACTCAGCTGCCGCGTCGCCGAGATTGTTCGGTAATGCCGTATCGTCTAGCGCCAGCTTGAGCAACTCTTCGGCACGTTTGGCCAGCGATTCGTTGCGAGAGCGCAGCGCATCCAGGATGGCGGGGCGATCCGCCACGTCCGCATCGAGCAGCTCGTCGAGTACGGTCTCGAGTGTTCTCCAGTCGGCCTGGTTAGCGGGTTCTGGCTTCATCGGTGGGTCTGGCATCTTATTGTTATACGCAGAACTGGTGCTGAACCCGCCATCACTTACTCCTGCTGTGACAGATACTCGGCCAGCAATGCACGGGCTTTCATCCAATCACGTTGCGCAGTGCGCTTGGACAAATCGAGGGCTGCGGCCGTTTCATCATCGTCCAGGCCGGCGAAGAACTTGCATTCAAACACCTTTACCAGCCGATCACTGGTCCTGGCCAGTTCCTGCAATGACTGATCGATAAGCAGAAGCTGATCGGCCTGAGCCGCAACGGCTGCGTCAGCATCGTCAAGTTCGACCCGCATCAGGTCGCCGCCACGCTTTTCTGCCGAGCGCTTGCGCGCATAATCGATTACTACATGCCGCATCGCCTTGGCCGCAATGCCGAGAAAGTGTTTCCGATCGACTGCACCTGACGAGGCTTCACGCAGGCGAACATAGGCTTCGTTGACGACAGCCGTCGTATGCAGCGTGGCCTGGTTGTGAAACTTCGCGAGCTGAAAATGTGCGAGGCCATGTAGCTCGCCGTAAAGCAACTCAACCGCACGATCGAACGCGTCACCATCGCCATCCCGATGAGCCTCTATCAGTCTTGTTATATCCGCACGCGCATCCAACCGGCCTTCTCCCTCGACACCTTGATCCCAATACTATCAGTCAGTTACGCGGCGACGGGCGAAATTTGACACAAAAAGTGGCGGCTCAACGGCGAAATCTTCGTATTTACCGGCAGAGAGGAAGAAACGAGGCGCACCATGCTACGCAGTCGCTCAACAATTCAAATCGCAAAACTTGCAGTGACTTTGTGTGTACTGACCCTTGCTGCGCCCGGGTGCTCGGATAGTCGCACACCGTACGAGGCTTACCTCGATTGCGACAAAGCGATCGCCGAAGCGACAAGTACGCGCGGTGTCCTGGCGTGCTACACGGATTATGATCTCGACGTACTGCGGGCAGAGGCAAAAGCAAATGATGCCTGGCTGGCGCAGTTCCAAAAATCCCGCGCTGTCGTCAAGCGACTCCATGAAGAGCAGCTTCAGGACGTTGTCGATGAATCGATATTATTAATTGCGGGACACACCGAGTCGGGCCGGCCGGTGGCGATCACGGTACTGATGCATCGCGACGGCGGACGCTGGAAGATCGCAAAGGAAGAGTCTCTCGCCAAGGGCACCGCAACAGACGATGCGCGGCCGCTGGAAGTATCTTTGCAACCAGTTGATGGGCCCGACTGGTACCCGGGTGAGTTGGCCGGATCCGTTCGCCAACGGCCTGACGGCAACTGCCAGTTGTCCATCGCGCACATATTCAATTATCCGGCAATTCGCATCACCACAGACTGCGGGTACCTGGCAACCCCGGGGACTTATTCGCTCAAGGAACTCGTGCCCAATGGCGCGCAGGCGACAAGCTCGATTCCTGTCGCCTTCTACGATGACAACCACACGTGGTTCGATCGTGTCGAAAGCGGCCAGTTGACGGTCAGCGAAGCATCGAACGGCACTATTTCGGGCGTATTCACATTCGATACGGCAAATCAATCCGACCGCCTGGCAGTCGCCGGATCCTTTACAAACCTACCTTTCGACCCCGAGGGCTGACATGAATATCCATCGTCTTGCGTGTTCGTTGTTAATCACTATCGTTTTTGCCGCCACCGCTGCTGCGCAAGTCGAGCTACCGGCTGCCCTGCAGGGTGACCCACTCGAAGACAAGAGAGTGGGCGGCGAGCCGGACTATCCGTTCGGCCCCATACACTTTTTTTCAATGGACGGTTCGATTGTTGATGAAGTAACCGGTGTGCGAGCAACATCTATGGAGGGCGTTACCCACACTAACGGTTACATCGACGGCGCCATTCAATTTAACGGTGACGCGATAGTCCAGCTGCCGATCAATCTCGATATCGCGGCAACACCCGATTTGACGATTATCGCGATGGTGGAACCAGAGCCGCTACCCGATGATCCCGAGCTCGTTGACGAGTTTTATAACACCGGCTACGTGTTCAGCGACGGTGAAGGCCTCGTGTGGCTCAGTAATCACAACAAGGATATTCCGTACTTCGCAGCACTATCGAATAAAGCAGTCATAAGCAACTCTGACCATCCCGGCATGCGTGGTGGCTGGCAGATGGTCGCGCTGACTCGCAAGATCGAAGATCGGACCACAGAGGACGGTGCTGTCGAGCCACACGTTGTTCTGAGTCTATTCACCAACGGGCGCACGTCTGAGGCAGTCAAAATCTACAAAGAGAAAACTGTCACGCCGCAACTGCTACTGGGCTCGATCAGTTCGGGCAGCTCGTCGAAGTTTCGTGGCGCTATCGATCATCTGATGATTTACAACCGTGCGCTGCCGGAAGACGAGCTTCAGCAAATTATGGGCGGGCTACGACGGGCGAGCAGCGGCCAACACGGCGGCGAAATCTTTGCCCGGTCAGACGCTTCCAGCGATCTTGTTGACGGCGATGGCAGCGGCGATCTTTCTTATGAAGATGTCGGGCGCGAACAACAGTTTCCCGGTGACATGTTCGACCCCGACGAACAGCAATTCCCTGGAGACATGTTCGACGGAGACGAGCAACAGTTTCCAGGCGATATGTTTGAAGGTGACGAAGAGCAATTTCCCGGAGACATGTTCGAAGGAAGTGAAAGCTCAGCTTCGTCCGCCCAGGATTCCGGAGATTCTCCGGGTCCCGGGTCAGGTGGCGCAATCACCGACGCGGAACGCGAGGCCTTCGAAGATCCTGCCCGCAGCCCACAGCAGCAATTCATCGATCAGATGGAGGAAGAGGCACGCAGGGACGCAGCGGCCGGCACGGCAATCGATGATAGCCCGCTACGCGACGCCGATGCGTCAGTATTTGAGCCACCGCTAACAACCGCTGATGAAACCGAGGAGCTGATCGATTCGAAAGACGGCCAGGCGATGCTAAAAACCGCTGACTGGCGCATCGAGGGCATGGTGCCGAATTCAGCCGATAAGAAGGGTCTATATCCGGGTGACGAAGTAACGGTCAAGATTCGTATCTCCAAAGATGACCCGGCGAACAAGATTCCGAATGTAAAGCTTGTCACGAACGTCGGGCCGGGGACGCCAAGCCCATCGTACGACCTGACGATCAATACAGCTGAAGGTAAGCCGACTGACGAGCGGGAGATCCCGATCACGCTGCCGGTGCCGACCAACCTCAAATTTGCGGAGGGAACGACGCAGATGTATTGGCGTCCGCGTGTCTGGTTAAATGCTGAAGACGGCAGGCCATTGCGTGACTCGATTCAGGGCAATCACTCGAAAGAGCTCGCGATCGTTGTATACAACAACACCGCAGACGAGCAGTGCGACCAGGCAGAGCAAAGCGCTGACGGTGCTCGCGTCGCACGCGGATGCCTAACTCAGGACGATGTAGCCTCTAAAATTTACATCGATCACTCTGTTCTTGTTAGTACGAATTTGCCGTTCGCGGCTGGCCATGAAAACGACGCAAAGCAACTGCTAATCATTGACGGAAATCTCGCCCCGCTCAGATCGATATATATCGCGGAGACTAATGACAAACCGTGTCAAATTAGAATCGAACTCCTTGATAAAACCACAAAGGACACTGATCACTGCCACGATTCAGGTCGATTTCCCGACATCCTATGGTCATGGGCGCTTGGCGATAAAGTTATCACTGGTCTAATGGTCTGCCGTAACGCAGCAAACAATCGATTAAAGGGTTTTAAGCTCGAGACGCGAGCAGTGATGGAGGATGGTTCGCTGTCGTCGGGCAATAACTTTCTAGGTGAAAAAGCACATCCCAACTGTTTCAAGTGGACTGCCTGGTCGACCTGCCCTGCGGGATCAGCTGCCGCCGGCGTGGAAGTCAGGTGGAGCAGCGGTACCCGTTTCGCGCAACGCGACTTCATTCATTCGATTGATTTGATGTGCGGAGCGGTCAAGCTTCGAAACGAGCGGGCATGAGTGGAGCCAAAGTCATTTACCGCGGGCAACGGTTTTCGATTGGCTTTATCGGATGTCTCGTTTGTCTGTTCGGTTGTACCGAGAATGAAACACCGTCGCAGAGTGGCATCGACGCCGGACCAAGCGAAGCAGTCGCGGCGATAAAAATCGACCGTAAAAACAAAAAAACAAAAAGAGGGCAATTCCAGCTCGGCCAAGATGAGTTCGAGCTGGGAGTTGTCATCTGCTTTGGAACCTCGACCGCCACGGCAATAGCCAGTGACTCACAGAAGCGCAGCGACTATCCCGTCGTCACGCTGAAAACCTACGATCCAGCGATGACGGGCGGGCAGTCATTTAATACGGCGTCCGCGCTATTCGAGCGAGACGGATACGGCGAGCACTGGAAGCTCCACGAAGGGTCGGTTGAAAAAGACGGCGATGTTTTTACGGCGTCGGGAACGCTCGAGGGCAACCTGTTGTTGCCCAAGCCCGACGGCACACGCGAGTCGGCACCGTTGGATGGAGATGACGTCCTGCCATTCGAGGTTCGAATCGAATGCTGACAATGCGCCCCGAACAAAGCAGGAGGACACGAACATGACGACAAAATCGAATGGCGAACCGAAGCCTGTTCGCTGGGTCGCAGCGAGGCTTCTCCTGGTACCGATGCTGACGCTATCTGTACAGGCGGCTTACGCCCAGGGCGCTGAAGAACTGGCCGAACAACAACTGCAAATAATGCGCGAGTACATGGAAGCCGCGGGAATGGATCAGAGCCAGGTTGACCAGGTAGAAGCGATGGTGCAGGGCAAGGCACAACAGGTCGGGGCCGCGGAGGCAGCCGAAAAGGCAGTGGCAGCACGCGAGTTCGAAGCAAGGACGGCCGGTCTCGGCCAGGCCAACGTCTCCATCATCGGCAAAACTTATCAATTGCAGGTAACCGAATGCGACACAACCCTGTTGGACGGCGGTGACTTCAGCATCGGGGCGCAGTACGGACCTGATCAGCGGGACGGCATGTTGAGTATCCGGGGCAGAAGTAGCCACAAGCGCGTCGAGCTCTACTTCTCGAGTAGCGATGGATTTTGGGAGGCGTACATCCAAGACAGCGTGGCTTTCGACGGCGAACGCTTCGAGTGGGCCGGCCGGGTTGATGGCGACTGGCCGGGCAAGACCGAGGGTGAATCCGCTCACATTTCGCTGCGCGTCACGTGCCGCGAATAACGTAAAACAGGCTGTCACACAGTTATCGACAGACGACTATTAAGGAGCATCACGATGCGTAAACTGATTTTTGTAATTTTTGGCGCGGCGTTTTGCGCGGTGGCCCAGGCTGGGGATGTCCGCGAGCAGATGGAAAAGTTCGGCATTAATCCCGATGCGTCATTCAGTGGCACGCGCCACATCGAGTCCAAGGACGGCAAGGTAGACATGTTCGTCCGCCAGGCGCCGCAGAAAATGCGCATGGACATGACGATGGCTGGTCGTACGATGACGGTGATCACGCGCGAAGACCTCGGGGTCAATTACATGCTGATGCCACAGATGAACGCTTACAAGAAGGTCAAGGCCGACGAAGTGATGGCGGGCGGCGCGAACCTGTCGTTTTCCGACGTCTCCAAAGTCGGCCGCGAAGTACCGGGCGAAGTTCAAAGACGCGAAGGGCGGTAAGGCCGGCGGTTACTACTGGGTCAGCGACGACGGCATCCTGATGAAGGTCGACATGATCTACAAATCGCGTGGCCAGAAAGGCGAGCGCATGGTCTTCACGATGCGAGACCTTGAAATCGGTGAGCAGGATCCGGCGTTGTTCGAAGTGCCTGGCAACTACTCGAAGCTCGGTTTTGGTATGGGCATGAGGCAAAGTCCGACGAGTCAGCGGCAGGCGACACAACAGTCACAATATTCGGGCTACGACGAGCCCACCATGGGCGAGGCCATGGAAGACGTGGCAAAGGATGAGGCCGAGCAGGCAGTCGTCGAGGAGACGCGCAGCGAGGTTCGCAAGGGTCTCTCCAAGCTGTTCAAGAACTAGGCAGCAAAGATGCTGAGCAAATATTGGAAATGCAATCTGGCCTGCGGGGCCATGCTTTTGCTCGCTTCAACCGCAGTGACCGCAAACACGGTCTGCACAGCAGAACCCGGCGGGCACGTTCGCCCGGAGCAGCGGGAAACCATCCGGACGGTGCATAACCGGGCTCTCCCGAGGTTTATCGAACAGGGAGATTCGGCAGCAGATTCGGGCAGGCTGGCTGAAGCGGCATCCTGGTACATCAAGGTCTTTCGACCCTTTGTGTATAACGGCATAAATTACAGCTTTCAACGCTGTGCGGACAAGAAGATCTATCGGCAAGCTGCTGATAAATTGCGGGTCGTCGCCGACAAACATGCCGCGCAGTTGATGGCGGCCGGCCACTACCTGCCCAGCGAATCGCCCCAGGAGGCTGGTGCCTTGTCGCGCGGTGCGCTGCAACTGTTGTTACTCAGCAACGGCTACGATGCGTTCCTCGAACACAGCTTCGACTATGCGGTAGACCAACTCAGGGATCGGGACATCCGTCGTGACCTGCGGGGGATGGTAAATCATCGTTTGCAGCAACTCGAAAGGCAGCGTGACAGCGACTACGGCAGACATCAGAACCTAATCGACGATACCGCTCCGCTGCTAAATGAGGAACTCGCCGGCATCGACAAACTCACCGGCTTTGACGACCGGCTGCGTGCGCATCTTGCGCCGCACTACCCGCGAATCACGGATTACTGGCTTGAAGCTGAGACGTCGCGTTACCGTGAGCTCGTCGCGATCGACAACGCCATTCAGCAATCATTGCGCGTCGACTGGGCCGCGGGTGCACTTGCAAACGGTATCGCGCGGCTACGTCAGCATCCGCAGGAGATCGAACGTCTCAAGGCGCAGGGCAATATGCGTGCCGAGGCCTTCATGTCACAACAAAAGTACGCGCTCGCACGTGCGTACTTTGATGCGGTGGGCAATGACGATCGCCGGGAGCAGGCGGCCGAACTCGCAGAACGAGAACAGGCGGCGTCGAATCGTGAACTAAAAAATACGATGCAGGCGGAGATCGAACAAATGCAGAAATCAGACGACGAAAGGGCCGCGTTCCAGGATGACACGAACGACATGGCAGCGGAGTTCGGGTTCGACCTCGAGGAAGACTGATGACTAATTATTGGCTCTACTTATTGGCGTTGGCTCTACTGATTACCGGGTGCGGTAGCGCAACAGGCGACACGTCGAGCAGCGGTATTGCTGTCGTGAAGCTGGCGGACCGTGAATGGCAGATTGCAGGACAGTGTGAAGCAGGGGTAGAGACCCTGACGTTCACCGGCTTGGGCGATCCGATGCTCACGATCGGATTCAATATAACGGACGATGCATCAGCTGTTGGTAACCTGAGTTCTCAGAAGGATGGCTTTATCGTCCTTATTGGGACAGATGAAGCACCGAAGCCGACGGTCACTGTTACCGGTAGTTCGTTTTCAGTTACCGGAACCTTTGCAGTTCCAGGGGAGACGCTCATTGACGGCGCTATCACCGTGACCTGCGACTGATAGTTAAGCTTGTATCAAAACTCTGCGTTAGTCTTGCGTGCATTGGCAATGCTTTGTGATGCGCTGCCATCCAAATCGAGCAACGGCCGCCTCGGCAACTTACTGAAAAATCTAGCTCGTGGGTTGCCATCGCACTTCTGAAAATCCGCGTGTCGGTGGTTCGATTGATTCGGATCGCCTTGGGGCGATCCTCACCCCTGCGGGGCGCACTTTGTGCGTCCTGATTCGCTTCGCGAATCGGTCTGCCCCTGGCCACCAGTTCTTTGAGGTCCATTTCTTTGGAATGAAGTGTTGCTTTTGTGTCAGAGAACACATCAGCGTGTTGCATCGGCCAGCATCTCCCGCGCGGTCGGTCGGTGCCACCTAACTAAGCATAGACCTCCGGCCACGAGATTGTCGCGAGCCGGAGGTTTGCCCAACGAGGTGTCGTGTCCTCAGTTGTTTGGTGCCCCGTCGATGATCCACTGGCGAATCATGTCGATCGTTGCCGCATCGAGGAAAGGTCCGCCCTGCGGCATGCGGCTGCCTACGATGTTGGGCCCACCCTCGAGTTTGCGAATCAGATAGCTGTTGTCGAGAT
>CAMYMP010000019.1 GCA_947259435.1 uncultured Woeseiaceae bacterium | reverse complement strand
TTCTCAAGACGAGCTGCTGCACCGAAAACGGCTTTGGCACATAATCATCCGCGCCGAGTTTCAGGCCCTGCACGATTTCCTCGTCCGAAGTCTTGGCCGTCAACATGATGATGGGCTGGTCCCGGTCCACGGCACGAATGCGATCGCAGATCTCATACCCATCCATCCCCGGCAACATGATGTCGAGCAGGATCAGATCAAACCGGCCCGTCAGCGCCTTCTCGAGACCTTCGGGGCCCGTGGTGGCGCTGTCGGTTTGGTAGCCGTGGAAAACGAGCACGTCAATGAGGCCGGTACGAATGGCCTCTTCGTCCTCCACAACCAGTACGCGTAATTGCCTGCTCATGTGTCGCTTAGGCTAGCACTCCGCTGCCCCGGGGAGCGCGTATCCGTGTAACGTTTTTGTAAATTCCCGCCGCATGATTTTACGAATCCATGTCTTATTAAACGTGCGCCCGCTGCCTACCATGCCTCTATCGACTGATTCGGCAGACACGGAGGAGGCAACAACATGGCACTCATCAATCGTATTTCACGGCTTTTCAAGGCGGACTTCCATGCCGTTCTTGACCAGATCGAGGAGCCGGAAGCGTTACTCAAACAGGCGATCCGCGACATGGAAGACGAGCTGGCTGCTGCTGAGCAACGCATCGCCCTCCGGGCACATGACCAGGAAGCATTGTCCGTCCGCAAGGACGAACTGCACGGCGCGATCATTGATTTCGACGGGGAACTCGATCTCTGTTTCGAATCGGAGAAAGACGACCTGGCGCGCGGCCTTATCAGGAAGAAGCTCGAGGCAGAGCGGCTCTTGAAACGCCTGAACTCGAATCACGCCGCTCGAGGGGCTGCGTCAGAAAGCGGAGCTGTTTACACAGCGACCGCTGGTCCAAAAGAGCAGCAGCTCGGAGTTCGATGACGTTGCCTGGATGGCGCGGGAAATGACGGTCGGGGACGACGAAATCGAAATCGCATACCTGCGTGAAAAAAGCGCGAGGAGTACATCATGAAACGGCCCTCATTTATTCAAGGCGTTGTTGTCGCGGCCGTTCTCGGATTCTTCGCGAGCGCGGTTGTTGCCACATTAACCCCGTTTGTGGGCCTCGGCGCCGTCATTCGCATCGTGATTCCGGGACTGGGGCTCGCCTATCTTCTGTACTTGTTCAGCCGCAGCCGTGAGCGCGTCGGTCGCGTGACCACGCTGTCGCTGTGGGCCGTGCTGACGGTCGCCACGTGGTGGCTGGCTCCCGCGCTGCCGCTATATATGTTGATTCATGTCGGCGCGATCTGGCTGGTGCGTTCGCTCTATTTCTACTCAGGCGTGTTGCCGGCATTGCTGGACCTGGGACTCAGCACACTGAGCGTGTCGGCCACCGTCTGGGCGATTACCCGCTCGGGCAGTGTGTTCCTCGCCACCTGGTGCTTCTTCCTGGTGCAGGCCCTGTTCGTCACGATTCCGCCGGCGGTGAAACGCAAACGGAACGCACAGCCCGACACAGCGCCCGAGGACGCAAACTTCGAGCATGCAAGGCGCCAGGCCGATCGGGCGTTGCAACAGTTGTTTACTCAATAACGGGTTACAGACCCGAAAACGAAAAGAGGAATTGAATCATGAAAACCAGACTACTGGGCATTGCCCTGTTCGGACTGACGCTCGGCGCGATCATGTACTATCCGCAACTTTCGGCCAAGAGTATCCAGGTCGACCCGCCGATCGATCATCACATTACGCAAAGCGAACAACCAATAGTTGACGTCGTATTTGTGCTGGATACAACCGGCAGC
The DNA here is from genome assembly GCA_947259435.1 of uncultured Woeseiaceae bacterium. Next base: position 446 of record CAMYMP010000019.1, on the reverse strand, counting down.
ATGGGCGGCCTCATCGAGACAGCAAAGGAAAAAATCTGGTCGATTGCCACCACCATGGCCTCGGCACAACAGACGCCCGATATTCGCATCGGCCTCGTCGCCTATCGCGACAAGGGTGACGCGTACGTAACCAGGGTTGTCGATCTGTCGGACGATCTCGATTCTGTCTACGCTACGTTGATGGACTTTGAAGCAAACGGTGGCGGTGATACGCCAGAAAGTGTCAATAAGGCGCTTTACGATGCAGTACACGCTATGTCCTGGAGTCAGAAGGACCAGGCATATCAGGTGATCTTCCTGGTCGGTGACGCGCCGCCGCACATGGACTACAACGAGATGCGGTATCCGGAGATCGTCGCAGCTGCAACAGACAAAGGCATCGTCATCAACACAATCCAGTGCGGCCAGATTGCAACGGCGGTTGCTCCGTGGACGCAGATTGCGAG
>CAMYMP010000018.1 GCA_947259435.1 uncultured Woeseiaceae bacterium | reverse complement strand
GGTTTTTCTTTCGTGAAGATACTCGAGCCGGCATTTTTTGAGCGCCAGGATACGCGCACGCCGGTCAAGTACGCCCTTATCGCGCTGGCCGTGAATTTCGTACTGAGCGTGACGCTGGCCTGGTACCTGACGCGAATCGACTATGCGGCCACGCATGCAGGGCTGGCGCTTGCAACGTCCGTCGCGGCGGTCGTCAACGCATGGCTGCTATATCACGGCCTGCGGCGCGAGCGGGTTCTCGTGCATTCGTCAGGCTGGGTCATGCTCGTGGTGCGACTCGTCGTCGCGAACGTGCTGATGACCACCTGCCTGATTTGGCTGCACCGGCCGCTCGACTGGTGGATCGATGCCGGCCTTCTGGCGCGCAGCGTCCAGCTGGGCGCGGCGATCGCGGCCGGCATGGCGGTCTATTTCCTTGGGCTCGTCGCGCTCGGGCTCAGGCCATCGCATCTGCGCCTGCGAGGCCCCGATGCACACGCGTAATCGCCCGCTGGGCGCACTCCTACATTAGAATACGCATCATATGTACCTGACTCGCAGTGTCTCGAGCTTTCCATTCGATCTGGTCGCCAGCGGCAGCGTGGCGACCATCGGGTCGTATGACGGCCTGCATCTCGGGCACCAGAAGCTTCTCGGCCATGTGCTGGACGAGGCGCGGGAGCGTGGCCTGCCGTCGGTCGTAATGAGTTTCGAGCCAACGCCGAAGGAGTTCTTTGCCCAGGAACGGCCGCCCGCCAGGCTGATGCGATTTCGCGAGAAGTTCGAGGCGCTGGCCGATTTCGGCATCGATATCTTCTACTGTCCCCGCTTCAACGAGGCGATGAAGAACATCAGCGCTGCGACGTTTATCCGCCGCATACTGATTCACGCAATGAGTATCCGCCACCTGGTGATCGGTGATGATTTCCGCTTTGCGCAGGACCGGGCAGGCCATTTACAGACGCTGCAAAGGGCAGGGCAAACGCTCGGCTTCACAGTGGAGGAGATGGGTAGCGTGGTCGCCGAAGGTGAACGGGTGAGCAGCACGCTGATCAGGAACGCGCTGTGGGAGGGCGATCTCGAGCATGCACGCAGGCTCCTCGGGCGCGATTACCGCATGTCGGGCAGGGTGATCGAAGGCACCCGCCTCGGGCGCACGCTGGGATATCCAACGGCGAACGTCAATCTCAACCGCCGCCAAAGTGCGGTGATGGGGATCTTTGCCGTGAGAGTAACCGGTCCGGACTGGGGACCACTGAATGCAGTTGCGAGCGTCGGCACACGTCCCACGTTCGAAGGATCGAAGCCGCTGCTGGAAGTTCATGTATTCGACTTTGACAGAAACATCTATGGTGAATACATCCACGTTGATTTCGTCGCGCGGCTCAGGAACTCAGGAATGAAGAAAAATTCGACGACGTCGCCGAACTGATCAAGCAGATGCACCGCGATTCGGCGCAGGCAAAGGAAATACTGGCAGCATAATGGCAGACGAAAACGAACTGAATTTGACAGAACAGGGCGACAAGTCATCCCGCGGCATTGCCTCGTTTTTCATCTGGATTACGACCACGGTAATCGTGATCGGTCTCGATCAGGCTACCAAGTGGGCTATCCTCAAATGGGTACCGCTGTACGACAAGATCCCGCTCAATTCCTTCATCAATATCACGCATCAGCGCAACACCGGCGCGGCATTCAGTTTCCTCGCCAACGCGTCCGGCTGGCAGCGATGGTTCTTTGTCGCGCTCGGCGTCGTCGTCAGCGGATTCATCATCAACTGGTTGTGGAAGATTCGTGGCACCGGGCAGGTGATCCTCAGCGCGGGACTGGCACTTGTGATGGGAGGTGCCATCGGCAATGTGATCGATCGGGTGCGGCTCGGGAGTGTGGTCGACTTCATCCAGGTCTGGATCGCCGGTTGGCCATTCCCGTCGTTCAATGTTGCAGATTCTGCGATAACGGTCGGTGCCGCATTTCTTATCATCGACGCGCTTTTCCTGTCCGGCAAAGACCAGAAATCCTCCATTTAGATCTCCGGCCCGCCGGGCTCCTGCATAACAAGGAAAGCCGGCCCCCGCGAAGAGGCCGGCCTCTACTCATCCTATTACGAAGGCGCTATAAACGCGTATTGGT
>CAMYMP010000017.1 GCA_947259435.1 uncultured Woeseiaceae bacterium | reverse complement strand
CGATGCTATTCGGCTCCTGAGATCGGCCAGAGTGCTGGCGCTTTCGTCCGCGTCGCGCGCTGCGCGCCAGTCCTCGACCACCATGTAGCCAACTCCGGCTAATGCGGCGAGCGACAGGAACAGGGCGAGCCAGGCGATTCCGCCGGAGCCCTTTCTGGCAGGCTTTACGGCCTCTGATGGCGCAACCGGTTCGGGCTCCGCTTCCACGATCGGTTCGGGCTCGGCATCGATAGCAGGGTCCTCCGCAACGACTTCTTCGTCCGGTTGTTCCGTTGCCTCGTCTTTGTCTTTCTTGCTCATCAGGGTTGTCCGGTTATGTCTTTGTGTACGTCATGATCGCGTCGACCATGTCACTTGCGCCCGGTCCGCGCGCGAGCGTTGCCGGGATTTCCGGAAAGCGGTCACGCGCTTCTTTTATCACACGAGCGGCAGGCGTCACCAGTGGTGTATTTTCAAGCTGAGATATACACCAATCGGGCAACAAAGCGACGAGGTTGTGCCATGACTCGACGCTCATGATCGTAATTACATTGACCGCGCCGGAGCGCCATCGTTGCTCCAGATGTTCGATATCGGCCGCCTGGTAATCGGGAGTCTGTCGCTCGTATACGGGCAGGTAATCGACAATTGCGCCGCGATCTCTCAGAGTGGCGGCGAGCAATTCCCGGCCGCTGGTGCCGCGAACGATGCGTATGACATTGCCGGTGACGTCCTGAAGACCGGGCTCAGCGAGCAGGTGCTCACTGTCGTAGCCGGATGGCGAACGAATATCGATGCTTTGCCCGGCAGATTCCACCGCTTTCGCGGTTGCCGGGCCGACGACAGCGATGCGAGCAGACTCGGCACATGCCAGTCCATATTGAACAGAATTCGGGCTGACGAATATCACGATATCAGGATCGCGTAACGCGCCACGAGCTTTGTCGATGGCCTCCCGATCGCAAGGGATGATTTCGATGACCGGAAACTGGATGGCTGCACCGCCGGCAGCCGTTATCGCTGCGACTAGTTCAGCCGCCTGATGCCGTGGGCGGGTGACGAGCACGCCGATCCCGGCGAGTCCGCGGTCAATCATGAGTAGCACTCGCGGCGGCGAGCAGCTCCGCAGCGCCGCTCCCGAGCAGGCGGTCTGCAAGTTCTTCGCCGAGACGCTGGGCGTCACTTGCCGCGCCAATCACAGTGTCACGAATTGAGCGGCTGCCATCGGGCATTGCAACGAGAGCGGTAACAGTCATCGAATCATTATCAATTACGGCGTGCGTCGCCACGGGCGACTGACAACTCGCCTGCAGGGTCCTGGCGATGGCCCGCTCGGCGATGGTCGTCTGTTCCGTTGCCGCATGATTAAGCTTGCCGAGGATCGCGCGAAGCTCACTCTTCGACGCCAGACACTCGATACCAATGACGCCCTGCGCTGCGGCCGGCAGCATCTCTTCGGGCGTAAACTGCTGGTTGATGTGATGCTGCAAACCCAGGCGTTCCAGGCCTGCCGCCGCAAGGATGATCGCATCAAAGTCTCCTCTCTCCAGCTTGGCCAGTCGCGTGTTGACGTTACCGCGCAGCGGTTCGATCAAAAGGTCGGGGCGCATGAGCTTCAGCTGCGCCTGACGGCGAAGGCTGGAACTGCCGACGCGAGCGCCCTGTGGCAAAGTGTCGATCGTATGTCCGTCTCGTCCGACGAGCGCATCAGCATCATTCGCGCGCTCCAGAACTGCAGCGATGCAGAATCCGGCAGGAACCTCCGCCGGCACGTCCTTCATCGAGTGAACGGCAATGTCGGCCGCGCTGTTTCGCATTGCGACTTCGAGTTCCTTGATGAACAAGCCCTTGCCGCCAATCTTCTGCAGGCTCTTGTCGAGTATTTCGTCACCGCGCGTTGAAAGCGGCACGAGTTCGACTGAACCCACTTCCGGCAGCTCAGCAAGCAATTCAGCTACGTGTTCCGCCTGCCAGAGCGCCAGCGCACTCTTGCGCGTTGCAATACGAATGTCCAAGAGTGCTTACCTTCCTTTCAAGCGGCGGCGAACGGTTGGTAGATGTCGCCGGCTGACAGTCAAATCGTCGCCTGAATTACCGTTGTCCGGATGCGAGTCGCCGCGCAATATGACACAAGTCTTGCCGTCCGAAGTTTTTTCGAGCTTTTCGATCTTGTCGATGGCAACCAGCGCGCCGCGGTGTATGCGCACGAAACTCGCGGCAAATTCCTGCTCGAGTGACTTGAGAGAATCGTCGATCAGGTCCTGTCCATTTACATGGTGCACGCAAACATATTTCTGATCTGCGCTGAAGAAGCTGATATCACTAATGGGTATCAGTCGTAGTTCGTCCTGCACACGCGCGCAGACGTGGTTGCGCTGGCTCTCGAGCCGCGATTCAGTGGCGAGCTCCTTTAGCGCCGGGCCCGTCAGGCGGGAAGCGTGCTTGAGTGCGCGCTCGAGCCGCTCGCGACGGATAGGCTTGAGCACATAGCCGATCGCCTGCGCGTCGAAAGCATCGATGGCGTATTCATCGTATGCGGTAGTAAATACGATCGCCGGCGGCTGTTGCATCGAATTCAGATGATGCGCGGTCTCTATGCCGTCGACGCCGGGCATGCGGATGTCGAGCAGGACGACCTCCGGGTTCAGGCTCGACGCCATCGCGATGGCTTGCTCGCCGTTAGCGGCTTCGCCGACGACCTCGTGAATTTCGAAATCGTCGATCAGCTGCCGAAGCCGATCGCGGGCGGGCTTCTCGTCGTCAACGATCAGGACTTTCACGGTTTATTCTCGTCGTGCGGGAAACGTAAGCGAACGGCGTACGCGTCCCGGCCTTCGACAACATCGACCGTCGCACGACTGCCATAAGCGAGTTCGAATCGCTGCCGGATATTGGAAAGCGCCATTTTGTTACCGCCTTTGGCGCGCGTCTCACCCGGAGCGACGGGGTTCGAAATCGATATTTCCAGATATCCGTCATCACGCTTGCCGGACACAGTTACGTCGCCGCCATCCGGCAGCAGTTCGATGCCGTGATAGATCGCATTTTCGAGGAGCGGCTGTATCGTCAGACTCGGAATCAGGGCACGCATTGGCAGGTCGGCAACGTTCCAGCGCACGTTCAATCGATCACCAAGACGTAGCTTTTCGATGCGCTGGTAGATGGCGGCGACTTCCAGTTCCGCCTTGAGCGACGTGCGGTCGCCGGATCGGCCGAGGTTGGCGCGCAGCAGGTCAGACAAGTCCTCCACGGCTTCTTCTGCTTGCCGCGGGTCGGTGCGCGTAAGCGACGCGATCGTATTCATGCTGTTGAACAGGAAATGCGGTCGAATCAATGCCTGCAGTGCACTAATGCGCGCCTGAGCTTCGAGCACGATGCTGCGGCGCCACTCACTCGAGACATAGAGGTAGCGCATCATCAGCGCGATAACGATCGAGCTGATCCCCAGCGTGCGCAGGATAAACTGCGAGTGCGAGTCTTCAATGATGACGGACTGGCCGAATATGCGATTCAGCTGCAGGGCGATTTCCGCAAGGACGCCGCACAGCGCAACCAGCACGACGAAGCCGATTACGAAAGCGCGCATCTTTCCGGCACTCTCGAGCTTGCTCCTGAAAACACACATGATCGCGCTGCTCAAAAGCGCCAGCCACAGCACAAATAATGAGGTTTTGGACAGCTCGATCAGGAAACGATCCGGGGTGTCGTAGGAAGCAATCGTGAGCAGAATCGCAACCAGTTCGGCAACCAATACGACGATAAATACGGTACTGGTAGCGCAGAAGTCGGGCAGATAGGCCTGAGACTCCGTGTTCTCTGGCTCCGGGGTTGCGGTCAAGCGCATCGCTCCATAGGGCTGGAGCGCGAATTGTACCTGTTGGAGCCCACCTTATTAACCGAGTGGCAACGCGATTGACCGGCCCGGCCCCGGCGATCGGAGCGGACGAACCGGATGACAGTCTTTAGCGAGGCGTATTTAGCCGCAGTATTCTTTGATCTGCTCTTCGACCCGAGTGCGGGCAGCCAGGATTTCCTTTTCTTCCAGATATACGCGCTCGCCGGAAGCGTCTTCACGATACAGCCGCTGCGAGTTCACGAAAGTCTCCAGCCGAGCACGATACGTCTGGCATTGTTCCTTGCGTTTCTCTTGTTCGGCGCGGATTTCTTCCCGGCTCATCTCGGGTGGCGCCTCCGACGCAACCTGTTCTGCGGTCGCCCGGGCTTCGCGCTTCGCTTCCAGACGGGCCTGCACGGCCGAGTTGTCGGTCTTTTTCGAGGCTATGGCGACGAGCTCGATCGACCCCGCGCCGATCGGGCGATCTTCGTAGTGCACGTTGCCGTCGGCATCGATCCATTTATAGATTTCGCCCGCAACGGCCGTGCCGCTCGTAATGAGGGCCGCAGCAAGAGTTATTAACAGCGAGTACCGATTCATCGAAATCTTCCCTACGGGGTACACCAATAAGACATTTAACCATGCCAGGATGCAATATGTTGTGATCACGGTCACACGTGGTTTCGTGCCGCGCGCCCAATCTTATGACCAAAAAAAGCGGGCCGTGCGGCCCGCTAAGGTCTTGCTTTACGGGGGGTTTTTCCGTTTTGGCCGTATCAGAGGGCCTGCGGACTCACGCTTATGGCAAGTCCGCAGGCTTAACCCGCGTCAATCGGCCGGTTTGAACTCCGGATAGGCCTCGAGGCCACACTCAGAGAGATCGACACCTTCGTATTCATCCTGTTCCGATACGCGCAGACCCATGATCAGTTTGATCACGTACCAGACGATGAAGCTCGTGATGAAGACCCAGGCGAAGATCGACACGATGCCGATCAGCTGCCACTTCAGCGACGCATCCGGATTGGTGAAACACACCGCAAGCAGGCCCCAGATGCCCACGACGCCGTGCACCGAGATCGCACCGACCGGATCATCGATCTTGAGCTTGTCGAGCAGCACGATCGAGCCCACGACCAGCGTACCACCGACTGCGCCAATCAAGGTTGCTTCGATCGGAGCTGGTGTCAGCGGTTCGGCCGTGATTGCGACGAGCCCGGCCAGCGCGCCGTTCAGCGCCATCGTGAGATCGGCCTTGCCGAACCAGAGCCGCGAAAGCAGCAGCGCGAACACGAGGCCACCTGCGGCCGCCATATTCGTGTTGACGAACACGAGCGCAACGGCGTTCGCTTCGCCAACGTCGGACACCTTGAGTTCCGAACCGCCGTTGAAACCGAACCAACCGAGCCACAGGATCAAAGTGCCGAGCGCCGCAAGCGGCAGGTTACAGCCCGGGATTGCGTTGATCTGGCCACCCGGCCCGTACTTGCCTTTGCGTGCACCCAACAACAGGACGCCTGCCAAAGCTGCTGCTGCGCCACACATGTGCACGACGCCGGAGCCGGCAAAGTCGAGGAAGCCGCCAGCGTTCAGCCAGCCTGAACCCCATTTCCAGAAACCCTGCACGGGATAGATGAAGCCCGTCAGAACCACTGAAAACAGGAAGAACGACCAGAGCTTCATACGTTCGGCTACGGCACCCGAGACAATCGACATCGCGGTCGCGACGAACACGACCTGGAAGAAGAAGTCCGACAAGCCTGAGTAGTATGTGTCGCCGCCACTGGCGATAACGTCGGCAGCAGCATTGTCACTCGAACCAAGCAAGCCGCTGCCCAGGGTCAGGATGCTCTGAAACACGCCGCCCTCATGTGCGCCCGGGTACATGATCGTGTAACCGCACAACATGTACATGATGCAGGCGATCGAGTAGAGACCGACATTCTTGGTAAGGATCTCGGCCGTGTTCTTGGCACGGACGAGGCCGGATTCCAGCATCGTGAACCCGGCGGCCATCCACATGACCAGCGCGCCCATAACCAGGAAGTAGAAAGTATCCAGGGCATAAGCCAGCTCAGTGACCTGCCCCGATAGTTGCGTAATGTCTTCCACGAGAATTTCCTCCGCTTATTCGTGTAATTAGACGGCTTCGCTGCCGGTTTCACCGGTGCGAATGCGAATGGCTTCGGAAAGCTCGGAGACAAATATTTTGCCGTCACCGATCTTGCCCGTGCGTGCCGTGTTGGCGATGGCCTCGACGACCTGATCGGCGAGGTCATCGTCGACGGCCAGTTCGATCTTGGCTTTGGGCAGAAAGTCGACGACATACTCGGCGCCACGATACAGCTCGGTATGTCCGCGCTGCCGACCGAAGCCTTTGACTTCGGTCACCGTTATGCCCTGAATGCCGATGTCTGCAACTGCCTGCCGGACATCATCGAGCTTGAACGGCTTGATGATCGCAGTGATCATTTTCATTACATTTCCCCTCGAAAAGAAAAAGGGGCGGCAACGCCGCCCCGTCTGAGTTATTGAAGGTCGAAACCCTTGCCAATCGTAAAAACGATGGACTCATTGGCTTTGCCGCCGTTTTGAAAGCCGACGAGCTCTTTGTTGGCAAGAATCACCGCAACGCCAAGATCG
>CAMYMP010000016.1 GCA_947259435.1 uncultured Woeseiaceae bacterium | reverse complement strand
TCCGCGAGGATTCGCTTGCGGGCGGCCTCTTCCTCAGCTGCCTCACGGCCGGCTGCGGCACGGGCGACCTGCTGCTGCAGCTCGGTCCGCACGCGCTCGAGTTCGGCCCGCTCTCTTTCGACAGCCTGCTCACGCTCTTTCTTGCGCTCGATCGCTTCGACAATGAACGGCGGCAGCGTAATGTCGCGAATCAGTACGGCAGTTACCGTGATTCCTTTTGGCTGAAGATAGTCCTTGAGCCCTTCGGTCAGGGCCGACTGCAAAGTGTCCTGGGTCTCTTCGAGAAAGAAGTCCTCAGCGCGCTGGATGCTTTTGCCCTGTTCCCGCAACAGTGAGCGAAGTTTCGGAATCAGATGTACTCGCACGGCTGACTCGGCATCACCGGTTTCCTCGAGGATACGTGGCGCCATGACACCGTCGATACGATATTGCACGCTGACATCGAGCCGCGTCTGCAGCTGATCCTGGCTCGGCACGTTGGCTGTCTCGAGATGCGTCTTTTCGCGCGCATCAAACATCGTCCAGGAATAGAGCGGGTTCACCGGGACATGAATGCCCTGCGTATAGCCCTCCGGAACCACGTTGCCGAACAGGGTGGCTACACCGACCCGGCCGGGCGGCACGGTCTTGACGAAGAAAAACCAAACGAGGGAAGAGACGACGACAATTGCGATAACTGCCACCATACCGCGCGGGGCTTCAGTTCTGGCCATAGGGTTTCTCCTGGTTTGTTGAGCTCATTATGTCTTCGAGATATGTAGGCGAGTTCAGGGATTTAAAGATCCGGCTAGCCTCGTGGCAGGTGGATTTCGGCCAGCATACAGCGGACGCTGCCGCCTGCTGACGCTTCGATAGTGTCAATCGCTGCCGTGACAACCTTGCCGTTCTTCTCGAGTACCGATCGCTGCCCCGAGGTCAGCGAATCGAGCGCCTGCTTCGACATCGCGACCAGTCTCTCGCCGTCTTTGCTGCGCAACTCGAGCATGTTGCCCGCAAATGATTCGAGCTGGTCGTAAGTGAGCGAAATGATTTCGTGACCCGTGTCGCGCAATCGTTGCAGAACTGCAGATCGCTGATCGTCACGCGCGATTGCTTCATCACAGATCACAGCAAGCTTCTCGCCCACGTTCATCAGTACGTTCGTGTGATAAATCGCCACACCGTCACGATCGACAGCGTCGAATGCGACGACCTCGTAGCCCATTCGCTGCGCGAAATCGCCCAGCGCGTCGAGGTGCGTTCGCGATGACAGGCAGGCGTAGGCAACCCGGTTAGCCCTGTCGAGAACCATGCTGCCGGTTCCTTCGAGGTAGTGCCCCGCCCGCTCATGATGCGACAGGTCGACGACCTCGCGAACCGCATAGCCAAGCTCCAGGTCGAGCTTCTCGACGATATCCACACGACGCTCCGTGCGCCGGTTTTCCGCTTCCATCGGGTACACGACGACACGCCCGTCGGCGTGGAAGCTGACCCAGTTATTCGGAAATATCGAGTCCGGCTTATGGGGTTCAGCAGTGTCGTCCACAACGATGACAACGATACCGTTGTCACGCAGTGTGCCGACAAGCCCGTCGAATTCGGCCTGTGCGGCGTGCTGTTGTTCCTCGGCGGAAGTTTTTGTCCGGCCCTGGAAGCGATTCGATGCCGCGGTCAAGGGATTGCTCTCGAATCGCACCGGGCGAATCATGAGTACGGCCGAGGCTATCTGAGGTTCGGAATCTGCTGTCATTTCTTTACACGGTGCGGCGTCATGCGGCTGCGCTCGGGCGCGATGAAACGGCCGCGTGCCAGCGCTTTAAATGCCGCGCATGGTCGGGAAGTCCAATTTTTATCCAGCCCGCGAAGTCGACGAAGACCATCGCCGTAATATCCGCTATTGAGTACATATCGCCAGCGACGAACTGACTATTGCCAAGCTGCTGTTCGAGACGATCGAGGAACGCCACAGCACCTTTGCGGCCACGGTCAGCGAGTTCCGGGATCTGCTCGTAGCGATGCGGGCCGGTAAGGGCATGTCCTTTCAGCCCCTTCGCAGTGTTACGAAATGCATCACGTATCGACATCAGTCCGGAATGCTCGACCTTGATCGCCCAGCCCATGGTCATTGCTCGTTCCTCGGGCGTGCGGCCAATCAGCGCGGGCTGCGGCTGCAACTCCTCGAGATACTGGCAGATCGCGAGAACCTCGGTGATGCGGCTACCATCATCCAGTTCGAGAACGGGTACCACGCAGTCCGGATTGATTTCACGAAACGCCGCGCCAAACTGTTCGCCGTTGGCGAGATCCACCTGCACCGTTTCCAACTGCATGCCCTTCTCCGCGGCAAATATGCGCACACGCCGTGGACTCGGCGCCGTCTTGCAGTCGTAAAACTTCAATTCACTCCTCCAGCGCTTCGGCAGCTTTGAATACGGTTGCCGAATCCTGGGCAAACATGACCGCATGTGCCTCGTCGCTGCGTGTTTCTATTTGGCGCCAATCCTTGCCGAGGTCGACGCCGCGACGCACGGCCGGCCGCTCCTTTAACGCGTCAAACCAGCGCCGCAGATTGGCAAAACGATCCAGGTCGTTGCCGAGCCGCTTGTAGGGCAGCACCCACGGGAACGCGGCTATGTCGGCAATCGAATAATCGCCCGCCAGGAAGTCGCGGTCACGCAGCCGCACATCCATGACCGCGAGCAGCCGGTCGTATTCATTGGCGTAACGATCATGGGCGTAGTGCACCGGCTCTTTGGTGTAGTTGACGAAATGACTCAACTGGCCGGCCATCGGCCCCAGGCCGCCGGCCTGCCAGAACAGCCATTGCAATACTTCAAACCTGGCCTCGTCCTCTGCGGGAAGGAACCTGCCGCTCTTCTCGGCCAGATAGATCAGAATCGCGCCGCCTTCGAACATCGAGATGCCGGTGTCCCGATCAACAATTGCCGGCATCCGGTTGTTGGGGCTGATTCGCAGAAACTCGGGCCTGAATTGATCGCCTTCGCTGATATTCACCGGAATCGTGTTGTACTCGAGCGCACATTCTTCGAGCATGATCGAAATTTTGTGGCCATTCGGTGTAGGCCAGTAGTAGAGATCAATCATCGGCGTGGCTACTCATATTCTGTGGCTGCAATCGACGGCGCGTTCAGTATAGGATGTCTGGCAATGTTACATCATCAGCAGATTCTGGCCGCTGCCGACGGCCACGATATTCATGTGCAGGTCTGGCGGCCAGAGGGCGAGGTGACCTGTGTCATCCAGGTCGTGCATGGGCTTGCCGAACACTCCAGCCGCTACGCGCGCTTTGCCGCAGCGGCCGCGGGGCGCGGCTACGCCCTGTGCATTCACGACCATCGCGGGCATGGGGGTCACGGCGATGAGCCAGGGCACTTTGCCGATAAGGATGGCTGGCAAAAGGTCAATTCCGATACCGAGATCGTGAACGGCTTCGTACGCGAGGAGTTCGCAGGGGTTCCCGTGGTTCTCCTTGGACACAGCATGGGTTCTTTCATCGCCCAGACCTTTGCCATGCACTTCGGCGCGCAGCTGTCCGGGCTGATTCTGAGCGGCTCGGCGTGGCCGTCGCGGCTGGAGCTTGCGCCTGCCTACGTGATTGCGCGGGTCGAAGCCTGGCGGCTCGGCGTTCGCGGCAAAAGCGCGCTACTGGATCGTCTCGGCTTCGGCGGCTTCAACAAGGCTTTCGCTCCGGCGCGAACCGAATTTGACTGGCTGTCGCGCGATGAAGCTGAAGTAGACAAGTACGTGGGCGATCCATTGTGTGGCGCGCAGAGTAGCTGTCGCCTGTGGCTCGACATGTTTGGCGGACTCTTTTACATCTCATCCGATAGTGCCCTGATGCGAGTACCGTCCGATCTGCCGATTCTGATTTCCGGCGGCGGTTCGGATCCGGTCGGTGGCGACAAAAGCATGACGAAGCTCGCAATGCACTACGCGCAGACTTCTCATCAGCGAATCAAATTGAAGATCTATGCCGAGGGCCGGCACGAAATGCTGAACGAGATCAATCGGGATGAAGTAAGCAGCGACTGGCTTGACTGGATCGCGGCTACCACAGGTACCTAGCGCTCAGGCTTATTTGCCGGCCGACAGCCGGCGTGCCCGGAAACTGCTCGTAGTCGTCATCCGTAAGGTTGTCTGCCGTGATGGCCAGGCCGAATCCTTCTCCATGAAGCGGTTCCCAGGCGAGCGCCAGCGACACGCGCAACGCCTTGTCGGAACTGCCGCGCAGCGGATTCTTTCGTTGCTGCCGGTACTCGTTGTCCCAGCGCAGCTCGAGCCGATCTGTAAATCGATAGCGTACCGCGAGCGTTGCCCGATGCGTTGCGAAATTCAACGCGTAGAAACTTGCGTCGACGATGGCCGATCCGTAGTCGGCATCCTTGTCGAGATAGGTGTAACTGCCGACGACGTCAAACGACGTCCACTGCCGCCGCAGGAAGGCTTCGACACCAAACACGTCGATGTCAACCGGATTTGCCTGGCGCGCAAACGGCGCGCCGGATTCGAACGTCCAGTCGACCAAATCGTCATCCTCACGGAAGAACACGGTGAGCCTGCCGTCCCAGTCGACGGATTCCTTGCCCGCCGAGATCGACAGTTGTTTGGCTTTCTCGCGGCCGAGATCGGGATTGCCGCCGAACAGCCCGGCCGGCCGTGAATTCAGGACCGTGTAACCGGGCAGCTGGGAACTGCCCGCATACTCGATCGCAAAAAAGTGACTGCCGCTTGTCGTTGTCTCACGCAAGGTCGCGCCTAGCAGCGGGGACACGGCGCTGTCATCGCGGTTCGATTTGTCGAGCGTAGCGCCGAGCTGCAGCGTGATTGTTTGATTGTCGCGGCGCAGTATGTCGATCGAGGGCGCCACGCGCAGCGAAACGTAATTCCGCGAATCGAAGTTGCCTTCGATCAGATCGGTCGAAAACACGAGTTCGTCGGCGGCTACCTGCCCCGCGAAGCGCCAGTCGACCGCGCCGCGACGGTACAGACCATCGAAACCAGCTCCGATCACGCGTGTTTCATGATCGAAGGACCCTGGCGCTCCCGACTCCCGGGTGGTCCGGTCAAAGTCATAATCGTCTTCGAGGCGGCGGTAAAAAGCGCCCACCTCCCACCAGCCGCTGTCGACCTCCGTGCGATTGTTCAGCAACAACAGCGTCGTTTTGGTGCGGTCGGTCTCAGGCAGCGTCGCGAAACCCGTGTACGCGCCGGGCCAGCCGTAGAACTTGTCCTGGTAGCTCAGAATCAGGTCTGTCTGCTGGCCAGCCGTACCGCGCTGCAGGTGGAGATTGTAGCGCTCGAATTCGTGGTCGCCGTTGGCAACGGTGCCATCACCCTCGGAGCGCGACAAGGAAAGCGCAACCCCCAGTTCGGCGCCGGCTTTCGACTTTGCGGCATTTCCAAGCCGCAACGATTGGAACTGCAGCGAGTCGCTTCCTGCGCCGACCAGCACCGACCCGCCGTCGTCGATTTTGCGAAGCGCATAGGAGACAGTTGCGATGTTCGAGTTGAATCCGGCCAGCGAGTTGTCGATGCCCGTCAGGAGTTCGGGGGCTGTCAGGAACTCCGGATCGATCGGCAGATCCGCCGCGTAGTGACCGGTTTGAGGGTCTATGACGGTGACTGCACCGGCCCTGAATCCCGTATTCTCGAACAGGCTGCCGCGCACGGTGACGTCGGCCTGCCCCTCGGGTAAGCCGCGAGACTGCAGTTCGGTCAGCGGGTCGAAGCGCAGCAGCGTTGCGACTGACGAATAGGTGCCTGCAGGCACGGCGTTTGCAACGCGGCTTGCGGTAACCCTGATTTCTGCAAGCTCATCTCCATCCGCGTCGTCAGCATGCACGACGTTGGATAAGGCAAGTCCAAGAGCTATCAGGATTGCAGATTTCAGCTTCCACCGCACAGTGAACGCTACCCCATTGCCATTGATTAAAAGACCGGTGAATGTGCCACAGCGCGGCAGGCCTGTCATGAAGAAAGGCCACACCAGTTGGGTGTGGCCTTTCGATTTCGCAACAACGGCTGCGGAAGAAACTCCTCTGGACTAGAAGTCCCAGGAGAATCCTGCAGAGTAGTACGCACCATTGAAGCCGAACGGCGCCGAACGACGCGAGAACTGGAATACGCCGGCGCTGTCGACGATGATCGGACCGCCCGGGCCGTCTTCGATTACTCCGGTCCGCGAGTTACCAATCTCGTTCTTGTCCGGCGTCACATCGAAGATGTTGTTACCGGTCAGGTTCAGCGTTATGCCGTTTTCGAACGAGTACGCAATATGCAGGTCCGTCAGGAGTTCAGCACCATAAGTCTGGCGGCCGCCGTCCGTTACCGTGTATTCGCCGTAACGGTTCAAGGCGAGATTCACGGACAAGGCTTCGCGCATGTACGACGCGTTGAAGCTGATACGGTCTTCCGGCTGCCATTCCTCGATGATCGAGATGTCCTGTGAGTTGAACACGTCCTCGACATCGACAGACTCGAGTCC
>CAMYMP010000015.1:3212-9709 GCA_947259435.1 uncultured Woeseiaceae bacterium | reverse complement strand
AATACCGGACGCTGGGTGTACGGCCTGCTGATCGGCTTCATGACGTGGCTCATTCGCGTCATCAATCCGGCATTTCCCGAGGGCATCATGCTCGCCATCTTGTTCGCCAACGTCTTCGCGCCGATGATCGATTACTTCGTTGTTCGCGCCAATATAAAACGGAGGGTTCAACGCAGTGCCTGACGACGCCAAGAAAACTCCGAAACGGTCGCGCGACAGCATCAGCAATACTCTGATCGTTGCAATCGGTGTCAGCCTCGTGTGCTCTGTGCTGGTTGCCAGCGCTGCGATACTGCTCAAGCCGCGACAGCTACAAAACGAGGAAGAGTTCCGGCAACGCATCATTCTCGACGTTGCCGGGCTCTACGAACCGGGCGCCGATATAGCGTCGCTGTATGCCTCTATCGAAGAACGCACGACCGAGCTCGCATCCGGTGAGCAGGCACCCGTGTATCTCGTCATGGACGATAACCGGATCGAACAGGTCATCCTGCCGATCGAAGGCGCCGGCCTTTGGTCGACGATGTACGGCTACCTGTCCGTCGAGAACGATGGCAACACGGTTCGCGGCCTGCGCTTTTACAAACACGCCGAGACGCCGGGGCTCGGCGATCAGGTCGACAAACCCGCCTGGCGCGAGCAGTGGCAGGGCAAGAAGCTCTACGACGCCGATGGCGAACCGCAGATCGAAGTCGTCAAGGGACCCGCCCCGGAAGGCAGCGACTATCAGATCGACGGTCTAGCCGGTGCGACGCTGACCGGCCGCGGTGTCAGCATATTCGTGCGTCGCTGGATTGGCGAGGGAGGTTATGGGCCGTATCTGAAGGCACTCGGCGAAGAGGAGTCGCGTTAGTTATGAATGGCGCACGCAAAATTCTGATCGATCCGCTTGTCGATAACAATCCGGTCACGCTGCAGGTGCTCGGCATCTGCTCGGCGCTGGCGGTAACGACATCGCTGCTGCCTGCCCTCCTTATGTGCGTCGCGCTGACGAGCGTCTGCGCACTCTCGACGACCGCAATCAGCAGCATACGCAACTTCATACCGAACAACATACGCATCATCGTGTTCATGACGATCATTGCTTCGTTCGTTATCGTCACCGACCAGATGTTAAAGGCCTACGCGTTCGAGACGAGTAAACAGCTTTCGGTTTTCGTTGGTTTGATCATCACCAACTGCATCGTGCTCGGTCGGGCCGAAGCATTTGCGATGAAGAACGGCGTCGGCATGAGCTTCCTCGACGGCCTTGGCAACGGCCTGGGCTACAGCGCCATATTGATCATCGTTGCGACGATTCGCGAACTGTTCGGCGCAGGAACGCTGCTCGGCTACCGCATCCTGCCGCTTGTGTCGGATGGTGGCTGGTACGAGGCCAACGGCCTGATGTTGCTCCCGCCGAGCGCGTTTTTCATTATTGGCCTCTTGATCTGGGCTATTCGCTCCTGGAAGCGCCAGCAGGTTGAAGTTCCTGAACTCCGCATTCACGAAGTCCACCGGACAGAGGTCCTGTAATGGCGGACTACATCAACCTCTTTGTCCAGGCGGCGTTCGTCGAGAACCTCGCCCTCGCGTTTTTCCTCGGCATGTGCACGTTCCTTGCGATATCGAAGCGCGTCGAAACTGCCGTTGGTCTTGGACTCGCCGTCGTCGTCGTGCAGATCATCACGGTACCTGTGAATTACCTGATTTACTCGCTGCTGCTCAAAGAGGGGGCGCTTGCCTGGGCCGGCCTGCCCGACGTCGACCTGAGCTTTCTCGGACTGGTCAGCTACATCGGAGTGATCGCAGCCCTCGTGCAGATTCTCGAGATGACGCTCGACAAGTACTTTCCGAAACTCTACAACGCGCTCGGCATATTCCTGCCGCTGATTACCGTAAACTGCGCAATCCTCGGCGGCACCCTGTTCATGGTCGAACGGCAATACGACCTGGGTGAGAGCGTCGTTTTCGGCTTTGGCAGCGGCTTCGGCTGGGCACTCGCATTGATCGGGCTTGCCGGTATACGCGAGAAACTCAAGTACAGCGACGTGCCTGAAGGCCTGCAGGGCCTCGGCATCACGTTCATCATCGTCGGCCTGATGTCCCTGAGTTTCATGGGCTTCTCGGGGATTCGCCTGTGACGATAGACAGCGCAACCCTGCTGCAGGTTGGCCTGAGCGTAGCGCTTTTTACGGTCATCATCCTGATCCTCGTGTTCGTAATCCTGCTTGCGCGCTCCAAGCTCGTCGCGGGCGGCTCCGTCACGATAAACATCAATGAAGACCGCGATCTCCAGGTCGCGACCGGGGGCAAACTCATGAATGCCCTGGCCGACGGCGGCATTTTCATACCTTCTGCCTGTGGTGGCGGCGGCACCTGCGGGCAATGCACGGTCCGGGTCTTTGAAGGCGGCGGTGCGATATTGCCGACCGAGACCTCGCTCATCAGCAAGCGTGAAGCGCGGGAACACTACCGGCTCTCCTGCCAGGTGGCCGTGAAGCAGAACATGCGTATCGCGGTGCCCGAGGAAATCTTCGGCATACGCAAGATCGAATGCGCTGTGACATCGAATCGCAACGTTGCAAGCTTCATCAAGGAGCTGGTGCTCGAACTGCCCGAAGGTGAGGAGCTGGACTTCAGGGCTGGTGGTTACATTCAGATCGAGTGCCCGCCGCACGATCTGAAATTTACCGACTTCGATATCGATGAGGAATTCCGCGACGAGTGGGACCGTTACAACATGTGGCGCTACGAGTCGCATGTCAAACATACCGTGTCGCGTGCGTACTCGATGGCGAGCTACCCGCTGGAAAAGACAACGATCAAACTGAACGTACGCATAGCGACGCCGCCTCCGGGCGCCGACGATTCGGTGCCGCCGGGGATCATGTCGTCGTACATCTTCAATCTGAAGCCTGGCGATAAAGCGCTTATCTCCGGACCTTACGGCGAGTTCTTTGCGAAAGAAACCGACAACGAGATGGTCTTCATCGGCGGCGGCGCGGGCATGGCGCCGATGCGCGCGCACATCTTCGATCAGCTCAAGCGGCTGCACTCGAAACGCAAGATATCTTTCTGGTACGGCGCGAGAAGTCTGCGCGAAATGTTCTACGTCGAGGAGTTCGATGAACTCGCGCGTGAGAACGACAATTTTACCTGGCACATCGGACTGTCGGAGCCATTGCCCGAGGACAACTGGACGGGTTACACAGGCTTCATACACAATGTCTTGTATGACCATTATCTTGCCGATCATCCGGCGCCCGAGGACTGCGAGTACTACCTGTGCGGGCCGCCGATGATGAACACCGCGGTGATCAAGATGCTCGAAGACCTCGGTGTTACAAAAGATCATATCCTGCTGGACGATTTCGGGGCCTGAATGAAAGCCGTTGCCCTGCTGCCCCTGGTCGTTCTCTGCGCGGCATGCGCAAAGCAACCGGCGGAAGTCGAGATGTCCGGCAGCGCGATGGGCACGCAGTTCAGCGTCAAGGTCACGGATCCCGGCGCAGACACCGCGCGTCTGCAGCAGGAAATCGAGAGCTCGCTCGCGGACGTCGAACACATGATGTCAACCTACATGCCGGACTCCGAGATTTCCCGCTTCAACGACAACGCATCAACCGCGTGGCAGGACGTGTCGCAGGAGTTTTGTTTGAGCGTCGAAGATGCCCTGGCGCTGAGTGTCCTTACGGGTGGATCGTTCGATATTACAGTTGGGCCACTCGTGAATCTGTGGGGCTTTGGTCCCGACAAGGTGGCCGATGAGCCGCCTGCCGACGCGGAGATTGCCGCGTTGCTGGAGACCATTGGTTACGAACACCTGCAGACCGACTGCAGCCGACCGGCACTAAAAAAGGATATCCCGGAGTTGTTTCTCGACATGTCCGCATTCGGCAAGGGCTTTGCCGCCGATCGCGTAGCCGATCTTCTCGAGAAACAGGGCTTGTTAGACTATCTTGTAGAGATAGGTGGCGAAATGCGACTTGCGGGAATGAATGCGGACGGCAAAAAGTGGGCGATCGGCATCGAAGCCCCGCTCACCGATCAACGGCGGCCGTATTTGGTTGTCCGGCTGACGGACACGGCGGTAGCGACATCGGGCGACTACCGGAACTATTTCGAAGCTGACGGCCAACGCTATTCGCATACGATCGACACGCGCACAGGTCGGCCCGTAACGCATGCATTGGCCTCGGTAACGGTAGTCGACGCCAGCGGTTATCGGGCAGATGCACTCGCAACGGCGCTGCTCGTGATGGGCCCCGAGAAAGGCATGCAACTCGCGACGCGGGAGAACCTGGCGGTGTTATTCTTACTTCGGGGTGAAAATGGGATCGATGAGCGATCGTCCCCGGCATTCGAACAACTGAGATCATCGTAATGACGCTGTTGCCAACATTGTTCGTCACATTCGCGGTCCTGCTGGCCGTAATCGCTGCAATGGCGATCGGCGTCATCAATGGCCGCAAACCGATCAGCGGCAGTTGCGGCGGCCTGAACGGCGGCGGCTGCGAATTGTGCAGCGGAAAATGTGTACGGGAGGGTGACAAATGAATCTGAAATCAGCCCTGGTTCGCAAGTACATGGCGGGCCGTCTTGTTACGTTCAAACCTGATACCGACGTGCTCGATGCACTTCATGAACTCGTGCACCATCGCATTGCGGGCGCGCCTGTCGTTAATGATCACGGTGAACTTGTCGGCATGCTGTCTGAAACGGATTGTCTGAAGGTCGCATTGAACGCCGGTTACTACGGAGACTGGGGCGGACCTGTCGCCGACTACATGACGCCTGACGTTGAGACCATCGATGCCGACATGAACATCGTCGACCTGGCGCAGAAATTTCTCGATACGGGATTCCGTCGCTTCCCCGTTCTCAGAAATAACAGGCTGGTCGGTCAGATAAGCCGGCGTGATGTCTTGCGCGCCCTGGGTGAGCTTGCTGTCGCAGCGTGATAACTGCGCTGTGAAAATCGTCGCAAAAAGCTGTTGCGCATTCGCCCTTGCGGGCCTGACCCTGATTGCTGCGCCGGCATTGGCCGAACCGGCGATGATCGAGGTCTGCGCGGCCTGTCATGGAGAAGACGGCTCGGGCGCCGGATTCGAGTTTGTGCCCATCATCGCGGGCACGCCCGCGTCACATATCGAGGAAGCGTTGTACGCCTACCAGGACGGCGCCAGACGCTGCGTTGGCATACCTGTGATGTGCGAGGCCGCAGCGATATTGAGCGCCGCCGACATCGCGGAACTGGCTGAACACTACAGCACGATGCGCCGAATCTCGTCTGGCGAGCGCTTTGACGAGAGTCTCGCCCGGGCCGGCGAGATAATTCACGAAGAGCATTGCTCAAAATGCCATGTATTGCCCGACGACGAGGATGTCGAGAACGCGCTGGGCATCCCGCTGCATGGCCAGCGTTCGGCTTACCTCCGCATGGCGCTCGGCGCCTACATGACCGGCGACCGTGAGACTCTGATACCGTTGATGGCGGAAAAACTGAAACTGCTCGATGCGGACAAGATCGAGGCACTGGCCAACTACTACGCGAGTTACAGACCCTAGCAGGCGAACGCCAGCGTCACTCACCAACCGCTCAGGCGCCCAGGTCCGTGTCGATATCCAGTTCCGTTCGGACCAGGTTGCGGCCTGCTTTCTTTGCCGCATACAGGGCACTGTCCGCGCGAGATATCAGCGATTCGGCAGTATCTCCGCTCCGCGCCTGGGCGACACCGAGACTCATCGTGACGTCCAGGTCGATTGAGCCTTTATGGACCGGATCCGCTGCAACCCGCATTCGTATTCTTTCAGCCAGTGCGCATGCCACATTGAGCGTTGCATCGTCGAGTACGAGGATAAACTCTTCGCCACCGTATCGGCCAATGACGTCACTTGTACGCGCACCGCTCTCTATGCGCGTCGCGACATCTTTCAGTATGCGGTCGCCAACGATATGACCATGGCTGTCGTTGATGTTCTTGAAGTGATCGACATCGGCCATCACCAGGGACAGCGGCCGCTCATGCGCCAGCGCATCCGCCAGTTTTTCTTTTAGTGTGCGTAAAGAAAAGGCGCGGCTGGACAGCTGCGTTAATGAGTCCGTGCGCAGATTCCGGCGCATTATCTCACCTTGGCCCCGAATGGAAACGATAGATCGCTCCAGGCTGCTGACCTTGTCCGAGTGGTAGGTCTCGATTGCGAGCGACATATCGAGAGCCGTGATCTTCAGAATGAACTGTATGAGATTTATGAATGATTCGGGCATTACCTGAATTTCAGCCGGTATTCTCTGTATCAGGAGGTTCTGCATCAGACAGTAGAAGCACTGGTACAGGCTCAGAGACACGCCGACTCGGTGATGGACCAACCCGACCTGTAATCGCGCCTCGAAGTACGGCGGCGTATCAAACTGTTGACCAAGGCTGAGCAGGTACTCTCGTTGTGTGATTTTCCAACGAGCGAGCTGCGCATGCCCCTTCACCAATTCACGGAAAACCGGATGTTTAGCGAGT
>CAMYMP010000015.1:0-3199 GCA_947259435.1 uncultured Woeseiaceae bacterium | reverse complement strand
GCATGGAAATCGTCAATTATCTGGTCAAGGTTGGGCAGAATGACGAGGGACTGCAACTGCGCGGCAATCGTAAGATCGCTCGGGCTGGTCAGGCCGACAAAACGAAGCCGCTCGGCGATATTGGCATCGCCGAAATCGAAGCGTACACATAGGCTCTGATTCATCGTCCCTGAGGATTTGCCCAATACCCGGCATGCTATCGCGTTTGCGGCGACTGTTAACATACGTAGTATTGCCGATGTGCGCTAAGGCATCTCACGCACAACCGTTGCCAGGCGCTTGTTACAACTTCTTGAGTTTCGTGGCCAGCGCCTTGCGGCGCAAGTAGGCATATACCTCAAGAAGCGGAAGTTCCTTGGGACAAATATCGTGACACGCCATCATACCGATGCAACCGAAGACGCCCTGCTCGTTCGAAATAACTTCAAACCAGTCTGAATCTTCGCGCATATCACGCGGATCCATCGCAAAACGCGCCATACGATTCAGGCCCGCCGGGCCGGCGAAATCGCTATTGAGGTTCGCGACACCACAGGACGCGATACAACAGCCGCATTCGATACAGCGATCACTGTCATAGATTTTCTGTGTCAGCTCATCGTCCATGCGATCTTCTTGCGCGCTCGGATCGAATAGCTCTTTCGCATGCACCCACGCTTCGGTGTTTTCGACCATTTGCCGAAACCATATTCCGGTATCGACCGACAGATCTCCGACGAGTTTGAACACGGGCAACGGATGCAGACGTATTACATCGGGCAGGTCGGAAGTCTGTGTACGGCAACCCAGCATTGGCCGGCCGTTCACCATCATGCCGCACGATCCACAAATCGCCGAACGACAGGCGAAATCGAATTGCAGGCTTGGGTCTTGAGTTTCGCGAATCTCATTGAGCGCAATGAAGAGCGACATGTACAGCGTCTCTTCGACCTCGAACTCTTGTATGCGCGGTTTGGAGTCGGGATCCTGGGGGTTATAGCGAAAAATCTCGAAACGCAGACGCCTGGACCGCTTGTTGCCTCCGTGCTTCATAATTGTTCTCCCCAGACACCCCAGCGCATCTCACTCCCCGTCGCTTGCTGCGTTTCGAGTCTGCCGTGTTCCGTCTGCCTCGCTGCAACTGCCGCATTATATTCCTCGACAGATTGATCCATCTCAATGCGTTCTGCTCTACCATAGCCACGATGTCCCGGCGGCAAATCAATAAGTCCGACCGGCTCGTAGTTGAATGTTGGCTCGCTCGCACCTTCAGGCCAGCGCACCAATGTGCGGTTGAGCCACTTCGCATCATCGCGCAACGGATAGTCTGTGCGAAAATGCGCGCCACGACTTTCCGTACGAGCCAGCGCACCCATTGCCGTCACTAGCGCGAGCCGCAGCATGCCTTTCAGACGCAGGGCGAAGGTCAATTCCGGATTCATACCCGGTGCTTTCGATCGCAGCACAGCCTGATCACATTGGCCGAGTAATTGCTCGAGTTCGGTCACGGCTGCCGTGAGTTCATCTTGCGTGCGAAAGATACCGACTTTGTCAATCATGGTTTCGGCCATCGCGTCGCGTATCGCGAACACGCTCGGCCCCGAACCTTCCCGTGTGAGCCAACTCAAAGCGCGCTCTTCTGCTCGCCGCACTGCTCGCAATGCGACTGAGGTCCTAATATCGAGATTGGCACCCGCCGCAAAGCGCGCCACATGGCGCCCAATCAGGCGGCCGGTAACTATCGTCTCTGCGAGACTGTTACCGCCAAGGCGATTGAATCCATGCATATCCCAACAGCCTGACTCCCCAACCGCAAATAGCCCGGCCATGTTGTATGCCTGCCCGTCTTTGTTAACACGCACGCCGCCCATCGAATAGTGCTGCGTTGGCCGCACGGGAATCAGATCGTGTGCCGGATTGAGGCCAGCGAAGTCGCGACAAATCTCGAATACCTCGCGCAGCTTCGTCGTCAGATGCTTCTCGCCGAGGTGGCGAACGTCGAGCCACAGATGTGGGCCGTACTCAGTCGCGACGCCATCGCCGTCGCGCATGCGCCTCGCCATGTGGCGAGAGACTACGTCTCGGCTGGCAAGCTCCTGCTTTTCGGGCTCGGCTTCGACCATAAAACGGTGCAGATTCTTGTCGAGCAGATAACCGCCGTCGCCACGACAACCTTCTGTTATGAGAATGCCGCTTGGTGACAATGCCGTCGGATGAAATTGCACGGCTTCCATGTTGCCGAGAGGCACAACTCCCGTATCGAGCGCGATCGAGACACCCATGCCTTCATTTATAGTGGCATTAGTCGTGTACTGGCCATAGATGCGGCCGTGACCGCCAGTGGCAACAACTGTAGCTTTCGCCAGAATTGCAGAGTGGCGACCACTCCTGAGGCAGCGCATTACAGCGCCCCAACATCGGCCATCTTCGTGAATCAGCGCTACGGCTTCTGCTCGATCGCGAACCGACACACCAAGCCGAACCACTTCGCTATCAACAGCATAGAGAGTCGCGTGACCGGTTCCGGCTCCCGCGTAACACGCGCGCCATTTTGCAGTGCCGCCGAAGTCACGGTGCATGATCAGCCCGTCGTTTTCGATATGTTCATCGATCTCGATACGCTCACCTTTGACAAAGTAGCTATTACGTCCGCCGCGCACCCTCGTCCATGGCACACCGAAATGCGCAAGCTCGCGAACCGCTACTGGTGCTTCCTCGGCGAAGATTCGCGCGACTTCCTGATCTGCACCCCAGTCCGAACCTTTGACCGTGTCCAGATAGTGCAAAGTCGGATTGTCGCCGTCGGCTTTAACACAATTTCCAAGAGATGCCTGCATGCCACCCTGCGCCGCACAACTGTGACTGCGTCTCGGTGGAACGAGGGACAGGATCAGTACATCGAGACCCTCGGCAGCAGCTTCGATCGCACATCGTTCACCGGCCAGACCACCACCGATAACGAGTACATCGGTATTCATCAGTTGCGTGGTCATGCGGCAGAACCCGACAGAAGGAACTCAAGCGGTGGTGCCAATACACCAGCCAGCACCAGCAATATTACGATGCCGAGACCGAGGAACAGCCAGAGCATCACACGCTCGAAATTGCGGCGAGTCTTGCGTGACAGGCGAGCGAGGATTTAACTGGCTCGCGGGCATGCTCGAGGACTATTACATTGCGCAGCCGACGGTGTTATTTGTTTTCCTGCTGTTTGTCGTCC
>CAMYMP010000014.1 GCA_947259435.1 uncultured Woeseiaceae bacterium | reverse complement strand
CGCTTTTAGCGCCGGCTTCTAAATGCCTGACGTCGCGAACGATATTGTACTGTTTGATGGCGTCTGCAATCTCTGTGAGCGCACGGTGCGGTTCATCATCAGGCGTGATCGCGCTGCGAATTTTCGCTTCTGTCCATTGCAATCGGACATAGCAAAAACGCTCCTTGCCAAGTACGATTACCCGGACGATGCCCTGGCCTCGGTATTGTTATTGTCGAACGGCGTGGTGTACCGAAAATCGCGCGCCGCGCTGCGCATTGCAAGAAAACTCGACGGCGCCTGGCCCGCGTTCTTCTATTTATTCTGTTGGTTGCCGGCGTTTGTTGCCGATCCTGTATACGATTTCATCGGTAACCGCCGCTACAAGTGGTTCGGCCTGAAAGACGCCTGCTGGATCCCCGATGCGGAGCTGCAACGGCGTTTCATCGGCGACTGAACGTTACGTTGTCAGGCGGACGGCAGCGCGTCGACGAACGCTTCCATCCTGCGCTGCGTCTTTGTGTCCGGCAGGTCGCCGTATGCTGCACCGATGTTATCGAGCATGTGCTTGGCTTTACTCGTCGCCGGCGTCACGCAGGTGCTGGCCGGGTGCGCGGCCGCATATTTGATGAAGAATCTGGCCCAGGAATCTGCGCCGAAATCCCGTGCCCAGTCCGGTACGTCCAGTCCTGCGACTCGCTTCCAGAGCCGGGTGCGGCCGAAGGCCACGTAGATCAGAACCGCGATGCCCAGATCCTGTGCCAGGGGCAGAATTCTCTCTGCCGACACGCGATTGTCGACCGCATAGTCGACGCCGATAAAATCCAGCGGGTAGTCACGCATTGCTTTCTCGAGGTCCGGATAGCGGCTCTGACGCGTCGACGTAGTGCCGATGTAGCGGATCCGGCCGTCCTGTTTGAGTTCCTTGATGATGCCCATCTGGGTGGGCAGGTCGGCGAGATTGTGCACCTGAATCAGGTCGATCGGGTCCTTGCCGATGCGCTCGAACGAGCGCTCGAGTTGTGCTCTGGCTGCGGCCGGGTCCGCGCGGCCGCCACCGCGCGGCGCGACGTTGACCTTGGTTGCCCAGAATATCTCGTCCGTCATGCCGAGATCGCGTGCAATCCGCCCTGAGACTTCCTCCGATGCGCCGTACGAGGGTGCTGTATCGAACACGGTACCGCCATTCTCGACCAGGGTTTCGATCACGCGGGCAAGTGCCGTGACGTCTTCGCTTTGTGCGGCAGAGCGAAACGTCGCCGAGCTGCCGAGACCCACGATCGGCAATTTTTCGCCAGTCTTGGGGATCGCGCGAGTGATCAGATCGCCCTGATCAAAGGCGTGCAGGAGCCCTGCCGGGAGCGCGCAGGCGGCGCCGAGCATGGCAGAATGTTTGAGGTATTCGCGTCGTGTCAGCATGTTTCAGCCCCTCTAGGCTTGAGCAGATTACGGATTTCCAGCCAGCGGCACGATAGCAAATAATGAGCGATCGGGCTCGGGCCGCGCCGGTCTCAAGGAGTCCCGGCAACTGTGCCTCGGTATTCACTTATGGATCACGTGAGTGAATACTGTAGCGTCGATCTCGGGTGCGAAATAACGCGTACAAATCAACGATATGCTTGTGTTAACTGCTGTTGGGGCCCTCGGCGGGCTCACGTTGCTTCTTGCCACCGGCCTGGTCGTGGCAAACCGCACACTGTATGTCGAGGAAGACCCGCGATTCGACGAGGTGGAAGACATGCTGCCGCAAACAAACTGCGGCGCATGCGGCTATCCTGGCTGCCGCGCCTTTGCCGAGGCGCTCGTTGGCGGCGACGCATTGCCCGGCAAGTGCACGGTGTCGAGTAACGATGACCGTGCGGAGATCGCGGCGTATCTTGGCGTCGATGTCGGCGCGGAGGAGGCCCGGGTGGCGAGGCTCGCGTGTGCTGGCGGCACGAACGTCGCGCGCAACCACGCGCGGTACACCGGGCATCAGACGTGCCGCTCGGCCGCGATGGTGGCTGGCGGCGGCAAAGGCTGCTTCTGGGGTTGCCTGGGATTAGGCGACTGCGAGCGCATCTGTGATTTTGACGCGATCACGATGGACAGGCATGCCTTGCCCGTCGTAAACGAAGAGCTGTGTACTGCCTGTAACGACTGTGTCGAGGTGTGTCCAAAAGAACTGTTCAGCCTTCATCCGGTGAGTCACCGGCTTTGGGTCGCGTGCAAGAATCTCGAGTTCGGAGATGACATACTCGAGGACTGTGAAGTCGGGTGCACCGCCTGCGGCCGCTGCGCCAAAGACGCCCCCGGGCTGATCAGCATGCAGGACAACCTGGCCGTCGTCGACTACACGAGGGCGCACGGTACGCGGGTTCCGATCGAACGTTGTCCGACGGGCGCGATCGTGTGGATCGAGGAAGATGGACGAGTGATCAAGGGTGACGAGGCCAGGCCAACACTGCGCCATTCTTCGAGGCCCTATGCGCCAACCTAATGAATACGCACATATAACTGAAGAGAAGTATTGATGAGCAAGTCGAAGCAAACAGTCAAGTACCCGGGAAAGCCCGGAGCGATGGATGGCAATACTGCGGTCATCCTCTGTGAACGTGAGGCGAGCGACGCGGCTGGCGCGTATCCGATCACTCCATCGACACAGATGGGCGAGTACTGGGCGGAAGCGGCGGCGGCAGGTCATGTCGTGTCTGGCCGCCCGCTGATTTTCGTCGAGCCCGAGGGCGAACACGCCGCTGCGGCGGTGACGGCCGGCATGTCGATGACAGGGCTCAGGGCCGCAAACTTCTCATCGGGGCAGGGTATTGCCTATATGCATGAATCCCTGTACGCCGCGGCGGGCAAGCGGCTGCCCTACGTGCTCAACATCGGTGCGCGTGCGATGACCAAGTCCACACTGAACGTGCATGCCGGCCACGACGACTATCACTGTATCGATGACACAGGCTTCTTCCAGCTGTTCGCGAGCGATGCGCAGGGCGCGGCGGACCTCAATATCATCACGCATCGGATTGCGGAACTCGCACTCACACCGGGCGCGATCGCGCAGGATGGTTTCTTGACGACGCACCTGATCGAGTCGATCAACGTTCCCGAGCGCGAGCTCATTGCAGAATACCTCGGCCGTCCCGACGACATCATCGAGACACCGACGCCGGCACAACGCATCATTTACGGTGATACGCGGCGGCGTATACCGGAGCTCTGGGACGTCGACAACCCGGTCATGTCGGGTCTGGTCGAGAACCAGGACGCCTACATGCAAAGCGTGGCCGCGCAGCGGCCGTTCTTCTTCGACCATGTGCAGGCGCTTACCGATCAGGCGCTCGAGGAATTCGCAGTGCTGACGGGCCGCCGCTATGAACGGGTAATGGGCTATCGCCTCGACGATGCCGACTACCTGATCGTCGGCCAGGGTAGCGTCATTCCGAGCGCCGAAGTCGTTGCCGATTACCTGCGCAAGACGCGCAAGCTCAAAGTCGGCGTTGTCAACGTGACGATGTTCAGGCCGTTTCCAGCCGATTATCTGGCGCGCATGCTAAAAGGCAGGAAGGGCGTCGTCGTGCTGGAGCGGCTCGACCAGCCGTTGGCGGGTGACTTGCCGCTCATGCGAGAGATTCGCAGCACCATCAGCAAGTGCCTCGAGAATGGCCGCGACAAGAAACAAATGCCTTATCCGGAGCTCGAGCGCTACACGCGACTCAACGACGCACCGCCGCTGTATTCGGGTTCGTTCGGCATGGGCAGCCGTGATCTGCAGCCCGAGGGCCTGATCGGCGCGGTCGAGAACATGCTGCCGGATGGCGACAAGAAAAAGCTCTTCTACCTGTCGATCGACTTTATTCGCGACAAGGCTTTCACACCGAAGCAGGAGATTTACCAGCAGACGATCGAGGATTCTTATCCGAATGTCCGCGGCCTCACGGTGCGCGGCAGCGAGAACCCTAATCTGATGCCCGAGGGCAGCATAACCGTGCGCCTGCACTCGATCGGCGGCTGGGGTGCAATTACGACGGGCAAGAACCTTGCGATGACGCTCTACGACATGCTGGATTTCCATATCAAAGCGAACCCGAAGTATGGCTCGGAAAAGAAAGGTCAGCCGACGACGTTCTATTTGTCAGCCGCGCCGGAACCGATCAAGATCAACTGCGAATACTTCTACGTCGATGTCGTGCTCTCACCCGATCCGAACGTATTCCACCACACGAACGCGCTCGCGGGCCTGAAAGAAGGCGGCATCTTCATAATTCAGAGCGAACTCGGCGACGCCGACAAGGTTTGGGAGTCTGTCCCGATCGCGTTCCAGCAGATCATCGTCGAGAAGAACATTCGCGTGTTTTACCTGGATGCGTTTCGCATCGCGCGCGACGAAGCGACCGATGCGGATCTGCAGTTGCGCATGCAGGGCGTAGCCTTCCAGGGTGCATTCTTCGCCGCGTCGCCGGTGCTCGAGCAAAAGGGACTCAGCGAGGCAGAACTGCTAAAAGCGATCCGCGACCAGCTGCAGTACAAATTCGGCGAAAAAGGCGCACGAGTCGTCGAAGACAATATGCGCGTCGTCAGGCGCGGTTTCGACGAGGTGAAGGAAATCACCGAGAAACCGTTCACGCTCAAGAGTGGCGGTACCTCGGCCGTACCGCCGGAGCCGGCCCTGCCCATCATGGTCAAGCGCTTGCCGCAGAGTGAGGCGCCGGCAACGGACATACATCGTTTCTGGGAGCAAACCGGCAACTTCTATGCCCGCGGCATGGGATCGGACAACCTGACCGACCCGTTTATCGGGCTCGGGATAATGCCCGCCGTATCGTCGCTGTTCCGCGATATGACCGGGATTCGTTTCGAACATCCCGAGTTCATACCAGAGAACTGCACGGGTTGCGGCGACTGCTACACGATATGCCCGGACACGGCGATTCCGGGGCTCGTCAATGAGGTTGGCCAGGTGCTCGATACAGTCGTCAAGCGCGTCAAGAAGCACGGTAACGATGTAGAGCATTTGCCGCGCGCTGTGCGGCAAATGGAGCGTCATCTGCGCAGCGAAATGAACTTGGCGAGCGAGACCGATTCCGTTGCGGGCCTCATCGAGCATGCGATCAAGAAGACCATTGCTGACAGTGACGACAAAGATCGCGACGCAGTGAAAAAAGAGTTCGAATTATTCTCGGACGAACTCGATGGCTTCCAGTTTGCGCTGACACGGCCGTACTACACGCTACCGGAGAAGAAGCAGGCCGGCGACGGCGGTTTGCTGTCGATTACGATCGACCCTTACACCTGCAAAGGTTGCATGGAGTGCGTCAAAGTCTGTGACGACGACGCGTTGCGGCCCGTGACGCAAACAGCTGATTCGATCAAGCAGCTGCGCGAGCACTGGGACTTCTGGCTCGATCTGCCGAACACGCCCAAGAAGTACATCCGTGTCGACGACCTCGAGGAGAAGATTGGTGCCCTTGAGACCCTCCTGCTCGACAAGGACAACTACATGGCGTTCGCGAGCGGTGACGGGGCTTGCCTGGGTTGCTCCGAGAAGACGGTCATGCATTTGTTCGTTGCAACCAACGAGGCGTTGATGCAACCGCGTATCGCAAAGCATGTCGCACACATCGAGGACCTGATCCAGCGACTGAAGCAGCAGGTGCAGGCGAAGCTTGTCGGCGAGATCGATCTGAGTGATACCGAAGAAATTGCGAGAGTTGTCGCGGGCATCGGCGATAAAGACGTCACGCTTGCGGGCATCGCGGATCGTATCGAGCACGACAAGGGGTCGAAGCCGATCGACCCGGCGTGGCTCAAGCGCATGACCGGCCTGATCGGCCAACTCGAGACGCTCAAATGGCGCTATACCGGTGGCACGACCGGCCAGGGCCGTTCCCGCATGGGCATGCTCAATGCGACAGGCTGTACATCCGTCTGGGGCAGCACCTATCCATTCAACCCGTATCCGTTCCCGTGGGCCAATCACCTGTTCCAGGACACGGCCTCGCTCGCGATGGGCGTATTCGAAGGCCACATGACGAAAATGGCGGAAGGGTTCAAAGCGATTCGCATTGCAGAACTCGAGCTTAACGGCGAGTACAAACCGTCCGTGCACGACGAATTCTTTACCTACTTCGACTGGGAGGAATTCAGCGACGAGGAGTTCAACCTGTGTCCACCGGTCGTTGCGGTTGGTGGCGACGGCGCGATGTACGACATCGGGTTCCAGAACCTCT
Organism: uncultured Woeseiaceae bacterium; assembly: GCA_947259435.1. Next base: position 2,991 of record CAMYMP010000014.1, on the reverse strand, counting down.
CGCGCCTGATGATGTCGGGCAAACCCGTCAAGGTGCTCGTTGTCGACACGCAGGTCTATTCGAATACGGGCGGCCAGGCCTGCACGTCCGGCTTTATCGGCCAGGTGTCGGATATGGCGCAGTTCGGCAAGGCCATCAAGGGCAAGGAAGAACCGCGCAAGGAAATCGGCCTCGTCGGCATGGCGCATCGCACGACCTATGTCCTGCAAGGCGCGGTTTCGAATGCAAGCCATATGATCGAAGGCTTCATTGATGGACTGATGACGCGGCGGCCCGCGCTATTCAACCTGTACACGTCGTGCCAGCCGGAACACGGGATCGGCGACGACATGGGCGAGGAGCAGGCGCGGCTCGCGGTCGAATCGCGCGCCTATCCGCTGTTTAAATACGACCCGGACAAAGGCGTGACGGCAGCCGAGTGTTTCGACCTGTCCGGCAATCCTGCGATGGACGAGGTGTGGCCTACCTACACCCTGACTTATAAAGATGGTGCCCGCGAGGCAACCATGAAATTGCCGATGACGTTTGCCGACTTCGCAATGACGGAGGTGCGCTTCCGCAAGCACTTCCGGAATGCGCCGCCGGACACCTGGAACGAGAAGATGGTGCCGTTGCACGAGTTTCTCGAAATGGACGACGACGACCGTGAAGGGCGCTTCCCGTTTATCTGGACCGTCGATCGCAAAAACCAGCTGAGCCGCCTGCTCGTAGCGGAGCCCATGGTGCTCTCGTGCGAGGATCGGCGCGATTTCTGGATCATGCTAAAAGCAATCGCCGGTGTTAAAAAGAAAGAGCCCCCGGTCGAGGATATCGAAAACCGGATTCGTCAGGAGGTTGTAACAAAGATCGCGCAAGGGCTGGCCCGGTTTGCAAGCAATGGCGGCGCCGGGACGCCCGCAATGGGTGATGTACTGGCGACGGCCGCGCAGCCGGCCGAAGCTCCGGCGGCCGAGCCCGCGGCGCAGGCGAAGCCGGCAGCAGAAGGCGACTACATGGCGCCGTGGATCGATACCGACGAATGCACGGCTTGCGACGAATGCATCAAGATCAACCCTTCGATGTTCGAGTACAACGAGAGCAAGAAGGCGATCATTACCAACCCGGACGCCGGACCTTACAGCGATCTCGTCAAAGCTGCCGAGAAATGCACAGCGGAGGTCATTCATCCCGGGCTGCCGCGCGATCGCTCTGCGAGCGGCATCGATAAGTGGATGGCGCGCGGCGGAAGGTTCAACTAGGCCATCGTTGTGAGCTTGTTGCACCGTTATCCAACCTTCAGTCACGGCGTGCACCCGCCGGAGTCGAAAACGGATACGTGTACGCGCAAGATCCGGCAATTTGATTTTGCACCGGTTCTGCTGATCCCGCTGTCGCAACACATCGGTGCGCCTTCTGTCGCGGTCGTGCGCGAGGGGCAGGAGGTCGAGCGCGGGCAGGTACTCGCCGAGGCTGACGGGTTCGTTTCGGTGCCACAGCATGCGCCGGCGTCAGGCGTTGTGCGGCGCATCGGACTCATGCCGAGCATCACCGGCAAAATGGCGAAGGGTATTTATCTGGAGCCGTTCCCCGGGTCGTCGCAGGAGGTCGCCGAAGGCGAGCCGTGTAATCTGGACACGGCAAGCGCAAATGACATCATTGCGGCGGTGCAAGCGGCCGGCATCGTCGGCCTTGGCGGCGCGGCGTTTCCGACGCACGTCAAGCTGAAGCCTCCCGAAGGCAAGACGGTCGAAACGCTGATCGTAAACGGCATCGAATGCGAGCCGTACCTGACGACCGATCATCGGGTGATGCTCGAACAGACAGCGCATATCTACATGGGCATTCGCTATCTGCTGAAAGCAACCGGCGCAGAGCACGCGATCATCGGCGTCGAGGCCAACAAACTCGATGCCGCCGAGACGCTGCGTGCGGCGGCGCCCGATGATATCGCCGTCACAACTGAAGTCGTCGACGTAAAATACCCGCAGGGCGCCGAGAAAATGTTGATCACGGCGTTGCTTGGCAAGGAGGTGCCGTCAGGCGGACTGCCGGCAGATGTCGGCGTGGCCACGGTCAATGTTGCGACGACTGCCGAGGTCGGCCGGCTGCTGCCGCACGGTCGCGGCATCCAGGAGCGCGTCGTCACGATCACGGGACCGGCCATCGGGCGCAAAGGAAATTACCGCATTCCGATTGGCACACCGCTGCGCTTTGCGCTCGAGCAAGTTGCCGTGAGTGATGACGTTAGCCGCGTATTCCTCGGCGGGCCGATGATGGGGCAGGCACTCTCGAGCCTCGACATCCCGATTACCAAGGGAACCTCGGGATTTGTCGCGTTCACAGAAGCGGAGACCGGCATCAAGGAGAAAGAGTATCCGTGCATTCGCTGTGCATATTGCGTCGACGCCTGCCCGATCTTCCTCAACCCATCACAAATGGCGCTGCTTGCCAAGAGCGGCGAACATGAACGCATGGCGGATGACTACAATCTAATGGATTGTTTCGAGTGCGGTGCGTGCTCGTACGTCTGTCCGTCTCACATTCCGCTCGTGCAGCGATTCCGCATCTCCAAAGCTATCGTTCGCGAAAGACAGGTCGCCTGATGTCTGCGACTAACAAAACGCTCGAGATTGCCACATCGCCGCACATCGCGAGCGGCGCCAGTGTCGATGTCATCATGCGCAACGTTATCTATGCCTTGTTGCCGGTCTGCGCATTCGCTGTCTACGTGTTCGGCCTGACGGCCTTGATAACGCTTACGGCGGCAACGCTGAGCTGCCTCCTGACCGAACACCTGCTGTGCCGCTGGCGCGGCGAGGCGTCGACGATTGGCGACTGGTCGGTAACAATCACCGGCATTCTGTATGGACTGACGTTGCCGCCGGGCCTGCCGGTCTGGATGGTCATCCTGGGCGGCGTCATCGGTGTCGGTGTCGGTAAATACCTGTTTGGCGGCCTGGGCTATAACGCCTTTAATCCGGCACTAATCGGTCGCGCGTTTCTGCAGGCAGC
>CAMYMP010000013.1:6575-7312 GCA_947259435.1 uncultured Woeseiaceae bacterium | reverse complement strand
GACAGTGAGTATCGTTGGCGCATCCCGATGGAAGACCCGATGCGTGCACCGGGTATTTTGTTCGGCGATCGCGAGCAGATTCTGCAGATGGACGACAAGGTTTATGTGCAGCTGTATAACGTCACGCTGCTGCCCGGCCTGGTCGGCCCGGTTTACGCCATGCCCGATGCGCACTGGGGCTATGGTTTTCCGATCGGCGGGGTCGCGGCCTTCGATGCGGAGGCGGGCGGGGTCGTGTCAGCCGGCGGAGTTGGTTTCGATATCTCTTGCGGCGTGCGCACGCTGCACACGGGGCTGCATCCCGGCGATATCGACGCCGTCAAAACTGAACTCGCCGACGCGCTGTTCGCGGGTATCCCGGCGGGCGTCGGCAGCCGCGGATCGATTCGGCTCGACCACCGGCAGATGGACGCCATGCTCGAAGGCGGCGCGCGCTGGGCCGTGAAGCAAGGTTACGGCACGACCGACGATCTCGAGAGAACCGAGGAGCGCGGCTGCATCGACGGCGCAAGACCCGACGATGTGTCGGACCACGCCAAGCGGCGCCAGCGGCGCGAGATGGGTACGCTCGGCTCGGGCAATCACTACCTCGAATTGCAGCGGGTTGCGGCCATTTATGCGCCGGATATCGCGCGTCAGTATGCGTTGGCTGAGGACGACGTCCTTATCAGCATTCACTGCGGCTCGCGGGGTCTGGGTCACCAGATTGGCACGGATTATCTCCGTGAGATGGTCAT
>CAMYMP010000013.1:0-6521 GCA_947259435.1 uncultured Woeseiaceae bacterium | reverse complement strand
GCGCCCCGATTAACTCGGATCTCGGCCAGCGCTATCTCGGCGCGATGCGCGCCGGCATGAACTGTGCGCTGGCGAACCGGCAGATACTCACCGACCTGACGCGCGACATCGTCGGCCGCCTACTGCCGCAGGCGCGCCTCGATATGTTCTACGATGTGTCGCACAACATCTGCAAAGTCGAGGTCCACGTGGTCGACGGCAAATCGCGTGAACTGTATGTGCATCGTAAAGGTGCGACGAGAGCGTTCGGCCCCGGCAATCCGGACCTCGATGAAACGCTGTGCGCCGCGGGTCAGCCGGTCCTGATCGGCGGCTCCATGGGCACCGCTTCGTACGTGCTGGCCGGCACGACCGAAGGAGAGACGACTGCCTTGAGCTCGGCTTGTCACGGGGCCGGCCGGGCCATGAGCCGTCGCAAGGCGCGCCGCCAATTTAGCGGCCGGCAAGTGGTCGACGAGCTCGCTGAGCGCGGCATCGCGATTCGCAGCCCGTCGCAGCGGGGGGTTGCCGAGGAGGCGCCGCTCGCTTACAAGGATGTCGACCGGGTCGTCGATATCGCCGAGTATGCGGGCCTTGCGCGCAAAGTCGCGCGGCTCGAACCGCTCGTCTGCATCAAAGGCTGACGCCGTTGAGGCGCGGACTGTGTGCGCTAAAATGCGCGGTCGTGGATAGCTGATCGGAGAGAGACATGCATCGAAGTCAATTAGCGGGGCTTATCGTTGATTGTGATACCGACGATCTTGATTCTGCTGCGGAATTCTGGAGTCAAGCCCTGGGATGCAGTGTACAGCCTCCAACCGATCCGGCCGACGACAACTACGTGGCTCTCAAAACCGGTGCGAATGACTTATACATTGAAGTGCAGAAGGTCGAACATCCCAGTCGAGTTCACATTGACATCGAGTCTGACGATATCGAAGCGGAGGTCAGCCGGCTGGAAAAGCTGGGGGCAAAGCGCATAGAGAAGGTCAGAACCTGGTGGGTCATGGAAGCGCCAACCGGCCATCGGTTTTGTGTCGTTCGGCCACAACGGGCGGATTTTGTTGACGAGGCAAATCAGTGGGAAGCGTGACAAGCGCTTCTCGCTGACTGCACCGGTTATCGCGACTCCGGATCAATTGACCGTGCGTCTTATTGACAAGGTACAACTGCTCGCACACATACTCCGCTGGCGTTTGATCTGGAACCGTCGCGACACGGGCTATCTGCCGCCGGAACCGCTGCCGGCCAAGTTCAAGTCCGCACGTGCGGCCGTGGAGACGATTCCCGACGGCGCCTGCGTCATCTCCTGCGGCATTGGCAGCAACGCCCGATGTTCGATTCTGTTCTGGGCCCTGCGCGAACGCTTCGAGCAAAGCGGCGACCCGCAGGGGCTCACCTGGATTTCGGTTGCCGGGCAGGGCGGGCGCGGCCGTGTGCCGGGGACTGTGGAAGACGTCGGGCTCGACGGTCTCGTAACGCGCTACATAGCCGGGCATACGGAAACCACAAAATCGATGCTGCGTCTGGCTGAAGACAAGCGGTTGGAGCTGCACACGTTGCCGCAAGGGGAGATGACGCACGTCATCGAGGCGCAGGGGCGCGGTGAGCGCGAGGTGCGCAGCCGTACAGGCACCGGATCGTTCCTCGATCCTCGCAGCGGGCGTGGCTCGCCGGTCACGCCGAACGCGACAATGCAGTTCGCACGAGCCGACGGCGATGACATTGTCTATACCTTGCCGGCAATCGACGTTGCGTTCATCAGTGCACCGTATGCAGACCGCGACGGCAACGTCTATTTTCACCGCGCGGCGACTATCACCGAGAATGTCGAAGCGGCGCGCGCGGCTCGGGCCAACGGTGGACTCGTCCTCGTGGCGGTCTGCGGATTGATCGATCGCGATGATGCGTCGATCAGCCTGCCGGCAACTGATGTCGACGCCGTCGTCATCAATCCACGCAATGAGCAAACCGGGTCGGTGCTGCAACGCAAGTACTGGCCCATGTTTACGGCGGGCGCCAGGGTCGATGCGCAGGACGCGATGGCGCGGCTGCGCTTCATGAACAAGACGCTCGGGATCACGCCGCGCCGCAGCCGGCTCGAGCACGCGCTGGCGCGGCTCGGCGCAAAGACCTTCGCCGATACCGTGCCGGTTGGCGCCACAGTCAATATCGGCGTGGGCCTGGCCGAAGAGGTCTGCCACGTGCTGTTCGCGACGGGTCTGCACGAGCAAATCACGTTCACGACCGAGTCCGGGCCCTACGGCGGCTTGCCGGCGCCGGGTGTATTTTTCGGCGCGGCCATCAACCCGCAGCGCCTCGAGTCCTCGGCCTGGATGTTTCATCATTACCGCGAGCACCTCGATGCGGCCATGCTCGGCTTCCTGCAGCTCGACGCGAGCGGTAACATCAATCTTTCCAAGCGGGGACCACGCATGCTGGACTATGTCGGACCGGGCGGCGCACCGAGCATCATCGAATCGGCCAACACGGTGTTGTTCGTCGGCAAGTGGATGCAGGGTGCTGACGTCAGCATCGAAGGCGAGCGGCTGCGTATCGACAAACCCGGCAAGCCAAAAGTCGTGCAACAAGTCGACGAGATCACGTTCAACGGCCGGGTCGGCCTGGAGCGTGGCAAGAAAATCTTCTACGTCACCGATCTCGCGCTGCTCGAGCTGACCGACGCCGGGCTGACATTGCGCGCCGTCATGCCGGGCATCGATATCGAACGCGATCTGCTTGCGAACAGCGGCGCGGACATCGTTGTGCCCGATGATCCTGCGCCCCAAACCGTGTCGGCATCGATCGTGACGGGCAGAGGTTTTCAGCTCGACTGGGCAGAGGAGCGCACATGAACGGCGGTGACAACATTGCACGCGTATTACGTGCTCACGGCGTGAAGTTTCTGTTCACGTTGTGCGGCGGGCACATCTCGCCGATTCTCAAAGGCGCGAAAGATATCGGCATCCGCGTCATCGATGTGCGTCATGAGGCGACGGCCGTCTTTGCCGCTGACGCGGTCGCCAGGCTTACCGGCATACCCGGCGTTGCGGCGGTAACGGCTGGACCGGGCGCCACGAACACGGTCACGGCCGTGAAAAATGCACAGCTCGCACAGTCACCGGTCGTGCTGCTGGGCGGTGCGGCCGCGACGGTGTTGAAAGGCCGCGGCGCACTGCAGGACATCGATCAGATGGCGTTGTTCAAGCCGCACGTGAAGTGGGCGCATGCCGTCAGGTGCGTGCGCGATCTTGCACCGGCGCTGCGGCAGGCGTTTCACACGGCGAAAAGCGGCGTGCCGGGCCCGGTGTTCATAGAATGCCCGGTCGATCTGCTCTACGACGAAGCCGTGATACGCGAGTGGTACGCAGCCAGCACGCCGCAAGGCAATGCACTGACCGACCGGGTGGTGCGCGCATACCTGAACCGTCAGGCCCGCCGCATCTTCGCCGGTTTCGATGCCGATGCCCCTGTTGACGTTTCCGTTGCTGGCGTAAAAGCGCAGTCTCCCTCGCCAGGCGTCGTCGCACGCGCGGCCAGGCGCATCGCCAAGGCGGAGCGACCGCTGCTCGTCGTGGGCAGCCAGGCGCTCGTCGATGCCAGGCAGGCCAATGCCATTGCCGAAGCGGTCGAACGCATCGGCATTCCGGTCTACTTGTCGGGCATGGCCCGCGGACTCATGGGCGCAGCGCATCCCTTGCACCGCCGGCACCAGCGGCGCAACGCACTGCGTGAAGCCGATCTCGTGCTGCTCGCGGGAGTGCCGTCAGACTTCCGGCTCGACTACGGCCGTCACGTGCGGCGCAGCGCGTGTCTGATATCGGCGAACCGCAGTCGCATCGATCTCAACCGCAACCGCCGGCCCGACATCGGCGCACTCGCAGACGCGGGGCTTTTCCTGCTTGCGCTGGCGGACCAGCTCGACGCGAGGAGCGGCGGCAACTGGGTCGAGTGGCGCGCGCTGTTGCTCGCACGCGATACCGAACGCGAAGCCGAGATCGATGAGAGTGCCGGCAGGTCCGGCGGCTTTATCAATCCAGTCGGGCTGTGCCGAAGCATCGATGCCGGGTTAAGAAACAACAGCGTCATCGTTGCCGACGGCGGTGATTTTGTTGGCACCGCATCGTATATCGTCAAACCGAGGAAGCCGCTGAGCTGGCTGGACCCGGGGGTCTTCGGCACGCTGGGTTGCGGTGCGGGCTTCGCACTCGGCGCGAGCCTGTGCCGCCCCGATCATGACGTCTGGATTTTGTTCGGCGACGGCTCCGTCGGCTATGCGCTAGCCGAGTTCGACACGTTCGTACGCCACAGGATTGCAGTCATTGCGGTCGTTGGTAATGACGCGAGCTGGGCGCAGATTGCGCGCGAACAGGTCAAGATGCTCGACGACGACGTCGGCACAGTGCTGGCACGCAGCAACTATCACGAGGTGGCCGCGGCGCTGGGCGGGCAGGGTGTGTTACTGCAACACGCAGAACAAACGGCAGCCTGTTTGCAAGAGGCGCGGGACGCCGCGAGCGAGGGCCTGCCAGTGCTCGTCAATGCCTGGCTCGATCAGACCGATTTCCGCGAAGGGTCGCTGTCGATGTAGCGGAGGTGTCCCGACATCAGCGTAAACGGGCTGCGCAATCAACGCACGGCGTTGTCATCGCAGGCACTGTTATTACGCGAGTCCGGTTCTGTTGGCTGGGACAGTTCTGACATTACTCGTAGGTTTCGGCTATGTCGATTTAGGCCAGGCCGGGCTGACGTACGTCACTTGGGGCACATTCGCAATAGTCATGCTGACCTTCCTGCCCGAAAAACTATTTGGAAAGTACACGCATTGATACTGCTCTGAACGGCCGCTATTGGCCGTTAGCGGCCCCTAATTTCAGCGGTTTTTGGGATGCCGGAACGCCCGCTCCGCCCCCGAAAGCGGACATTCGGCTAGTATTGGCGTGAGGGGCCGCAAATGACCCAAAGCGAACATCCCAAAGCGGCGATTCTTGGTCTTGCAGTCAGGTCGCTGTACATTTGAATAGATGAACGCTCGTGGATCAATCGATGCCACCGGATCGCTTGTACATCATAATAGTTGGATCGAATAAATGAGCAAGGTAAACGTTGTGACAGCAGTAGTTTCTCCCAAACTTCATCTGCAGTTGGTCGCAAGCCAACCAATAAAAGTTGGTGAGGTCATTGTGCAAAGCTGCAAGGAAGAAATTCAGAACTATCGTACCTGGCGCACACTTCAACTTGATGAGAGTCGACACCTGAGAAACGAGTTTTTGAATTTTGTCGACCACAGTTGTTCGCCAAATTCGCTACTCGATGTAGATAATCTCGCCTTGATGGCGATTCGGGATATTTCCGTTGGCCGTCCGATCAGGTTTTTCTACCCGGGATCAGAAGTCGAATTATCACAAACATTTGAGTGTCATTGTGGCAGCAAAGAATGTCTGCAGCACATAAACGGTGGTTTTTACCTGATCCATGCTCAAATGCGCTGGGCAATGGACATGGGGTACTGCACGAAGTTCATGCGGCGACAATTCGAGAGGCTGCTCGGCGACTGAGTTGATACTTTTCGAGATTAGATGAGCCTAATAAATGCGAACCGTCTGCTAATCGCTATGATGAAATGTTGGAAATATTCGGAATCATAGGAAAAAGGGTGGTTCTCCACGCTAATATTTGACCTGCAAAATTGAGGCTGTGTCGATCATAGCGGGCGACTGCCAATGTCCGCTGTTGGCCGTTAGCGGCCCTTCAAACTTGCCTGCTGGCGCGTATCTGAATGGCTGCTTTCGATAAAACCGTACATTCGAGACCTCGCCGAAATTCTTCTCCGATTGCACCGTTGCTGAACGGCCGGTTTGCCCCCGGAAGCAGACATTGGGCTAATATTGGCCTGAAGGGCTGCAAATGACCCAAAGCGGACATTCGACTCCCGTCGGTGACAAATAGTCGCGCACCAACTCGGTGAACATCTCACCTGGTTTCGAGGGTGTGCCGGCTAAGTAACTGAATTCCGTTTTGCGACACTGATGTTTCAAATGAAATCTGTTTTTGTTTGCAAGTGCGCGTATACATGCCACTCGGAAAAACAATTAAATAATATAGGCGATATAGCCATAACCGTCTAAAGACGGCGATAGAAAGCTACGGGTCCTCGCTTCCGCCGTGAAGCCAGCGATGACTAGCCGAAGGACCCAGGATCGCCGGGCTGTGAAATTGCTTTATCTGCAGTATAAGAGTGTCACTACCACTGCCCAGAGGAGGATACATATGAACAAGAAAATCCAATTATTGACGTTAGTCGGCTTGGGGTTGCTGGTTGGGCCGATGGCGACGCAGGCCGTCGCTGACACCCAGCTGATCGACCATCCGGGAGCTACAGATACACAGGTTTTTGGAATCAATGACCGCGGCGATGTTGTGGGCAACGGATTTGGTGGTCCGGCTGCGTTGCCTTTTGTCTACGATTCAAAGAAGGGCACGTTCACGGACGTCGCGCCAGCGGCCGGCTTCGCCAGCACCTCGGTACTTGGCATCGACGA
>CAMYMP010000012.1 GCA_947259435.1 uncultured Woeseiaceae bacterium | reverse complement strand
GTAAATCGATTCGCAAGTCTCTGAAGAAGCTCTTCGACTAATGCGCGTCCTTTTTAGAAACGCGCGCCTTGTCAGGCCGCTCTCGCTCGGCGGGCTCCTTTGCGTGTTTTTCGCACCTGCAGCGGTGGCGAACACGCTCTGCACCCGAATCACTCAGTCGGGCGAACACCCGATACCGATAGATGAACGCGAAAGCGCTCGGCAAGTGCAGGCGCGTATCATGCCTGCCTTCGTTGCCGAGGGCGACAAGCTGGCAGGCGAGGGCGAACTGGCTGCAGCCCAGGAAGCCTATGCCGGGGTCTTCGGCGGCTATACGTACGCGGGAACTTACTTCGACACCGGGCGGTGCTTGTCGATGGATTTCTACCAGGGAGCGGCGGACAAGCTTCGCAACGTGGCAACTGAGCTTGCGAAACAGCGCAAAGCCAAAGGCTACCTGCTCGACGAATCCCGTGATTACGGGGTGGGTTTTCAGCGTGGTGCTCTGCGGCTGTATCTGACGAGCAATCAGTACGACGAGTTTATCGAGCAGGCGATAGCGTATGCCGAAAGCGAACTGATGCAGCGCGATATCGATCGCGACCTCGTCAGCCTCGTCGACAATCGTCTTGAGAAACTATATCGCATGCGCGAAATCGGCACCGAAGCACACAACCGGGACTACGTAAACGACCTGACACCATTGCTCGATGAGGAGCTGGCTGCGTTCGACAAACTTGGTGACTTCGAGGAAAGACTCTTGGCTCACCTGAGGCCGCTTTACCCTCGTGTCACCGACCATTGGTTAGCCGAAGAGGCGAAGCACCACGACAAGGCTATCAATACCGACGGCATGATCCCGAAAGCGATGGTTTTTGGTCGGGCAACCGGTGCATTGGCAAGTGGCATCAAGCGTCTGGACGCGTATCCGAATGAGGTAACGCGGCTAAAAACACGGGCGAGCGCTCGCGGTAAGGCGTTAATGAAGCAGAAGCAATACCCATCAGCGGTAACATATTTCGAACTTGCTGGAAATGAGGAACAGGCTGCGAAAGCGCGTCGGCTCGCCGAGAAAGACCAATACGCATGGGCCGAAAAGATGGAAGCATCGGTCAAAGCGGATGTCGAGAAGATGACGAAGAGTGAAGATGAGCAGGCTGCATTTCAGGACGAGGCTGATGAAATGGCCGCAGAATTCGGTTTCGATCTCGAAGATTAGGATGAACACGATACTCGAGAAGTTGATTAGCGATATAAGTCGGTTTGCGTTCGTTGTATCCGCAACGCTGCTTGTTGCTTGTAATTCTGGATCAGTATCAACCGATAGCAGCGGCCAACCCGCAGCGTCCAGCCCGTCGACGGCGGCGCTGGTACGGTCATTCTCACGGGCCATGTCAGCGATGACAGCGCCACCGGATATGAGCGATATCATTGCGCTCGAAAGCGGCGAGTTCAACGTGAACCTGATTTCGTCGGAATAGCCGATCGATGCGTGCCTCCGTCGAATCCGCAGCCCAAACAGACCCGAAACAAAGCGATCGGCAAGTGCAGTCCGATCGTATTACCAGGTTGATCAATGTCGGCGACAAGGAAGCCGCACTGGGCAGAAACGCAGAAGCCACTTGCACTTATTACAGTATCTTTCAACCCGATCTTTGCGATCGCGCAATTGGACTACGCCGGCTGGCGCCGATCGGCCTTTACGCAATAGCGGCCGGGAAACTAAGAGCGGTTGCCAGAAAATACGCGGCGGAACTCATCGAGCGCGACGGTTACCTCGCAGGGGAATCGGGCAGCGGCATCGTCGGTGTTCCGCGCGGCGCGTTGAACCTTTACCTGATCAGTAACCAGTATGACGTCTTTGCTGAGCTTGCGCTCGAATATGCCGTTGCGGAATTGCCGAACCGCGATATTAGTCGTTTCTTGATGTCATCGATTCGGGCACGACTCAACCACCTGGAGGAAATCCGGGCCTGCGCCACCCTGCTCGAAGAAGAGCAAATGGCTTTTGCAGTGCTAGCGGGCTTCAGGGCGGAACTGCAGGTGCAACTTTCTGCGCACATCGCGAAGACAGGCAGGCACCCACGTAGCTTTTGCCGGCGCTCAGGACAACGTGCGATGCTGAAGTATGCTTAGACAATACGTAGGAATTCAGAGGGGAGTTACCACCGTGCGACGACAGATCTTGAGAAGTATTTTACTGCTTGTCTTAACCGTTGGTGGGTCACCCGCGATGGCGTTGGATCCGGAAATTTGCGAAGAGCGTCTCAAATCAGTCGATGAGCGCATCGCATCGGGAAAATACCCGGAGCTAAATGTTCAAATGGCCCAAATATCGCGTGACGGCATCATGCAGTCATGTTCGATTCTCGACGAGGCTATGCTTGACGAGATGTTGGCGGGCTTCGAGTTTACGTTGCCGACAAACTCGGAGGATGTGCGGGAGGCTCACGAAAGAGCCGAATTTATGGAGCGTCAGGCTGAGCAGGCAGCACAATCGGCCGAACTGGACGAGCAACGCGCCGAAAAGGACAAAGCAATACGGCAAGCAAGGGCCGCGCAGAAACCTCCCGTTCCCGTAGTCCTAAAACGGCCGCCGACGGGCAAGAGCACTATGGGCCAGCTCGTCGCCCGCGACGATGCTATGCAAGACCTTGACATTCACGACTGGGATTACTTCAACGGCAACGTGCGGGTTCTGTATGAGACGAATCCAGCTACGAACAAGGAAAACCTCCCGGGGGCGAAGAGAAATTACTACGTGGTAGAGGTCGACGATAGCGGAAACCGCACACGGCATTATGTGAGGGAACTGCCCATCGGTGAATTCGCCGTCGTCGCATTGCGACCTGGTCATGATGAGTTGGTCTTCCAGTTGCGGCCAGGCTCGCTTTCGGGTCCGAAATCCACGCTGGAACGCTGGTCGATTTCGAAGGGTGAACGTTTATCTTCGGTGGAGGCGCCGGAATTGCCATGGATCGAGCCTCACCATCAATGGAGTGACAGCAACTACTTCCGACTAACCACAAACGATGGGGACGTAATATTCGTCGGACATCGTGCGGTTTCGAAAGGTGAAAGATCGCCAATATGGTGGCTCATAGCATCGCCGGACGGACGAGTTGTCGGAAAAGGTGTCATTCATTCGGATACCGAAACGATTGTTTCGAACCACTCGTTTCGCAGCCGGGATGGCGGTGCCGTTCTCGTCACCGATTTCAATAATCTGGGCGACGAGCGGGGTATCGAAAGCCAGTTGGAAACGCCGTTCGTCTACAACTTCAGTGGTGTCGAAATCAAAGGCACCGTGGGATTCGAGACACGCTTAATGACAATCGATAGCAACGGAGAGGTAACCGGGCAGACGGCAGCGCTGTACCGCCAGATGGAGTGGTTCGGATTGGATAAGGTCAAGCAGGTCGCGTCCGCGGAGGACCTGCAGAAAGCAATGAGTATGGCCTATAACCCGGCCCGGTATGGGGAGGACTATAGCGTGCGGTCGTACGCCGTTCACGGCGGCAACGCAGCGGCGATAGCGACCGTTGGCGGCGGCTATGGTGTTTTGCTTTCTGCGAGCGTCCTTGGTGCTGAGCAACTGAGCGGGATCGGCGACTGGTTTGTCGATTACTCGACCGACGGCAACGTCCGCAAGACCTTGATCGAGCCGGCGTCCGATCATCTGAGCGCTTACTTTCGGTTGGCGACGGGAAGTGACAATGACACCGTCTATTTGTTTGCTAGTGGCAACGAGACAAGATCATACGTCATGCAGCTTGACGCCAATCGCGAGTTCGTCGCCTACGCAGAACTGTCTATGAGTGATAAGACGGAACCCAAAGGCATGCTCGCTGATCGGCGGGGAGTATGGGTCATCGGTAAAAAACACGGCGCCGGTCGAGTACAGAGTGTATGGCTGGCGCGCGTTGATTTCGACTAGGCTCATAAAAGGCATTCGACGAGCTGCGGGAGGTATGCGTGGAGTAGCTGTGCATTGTTATACACGGCGATGTAGCAGAAGCAGCGGACGCCCTTTTATTTCCCTCATTATTGAAGCCTTGAGCGACACCCCAGGGGACTGAAAATCCGATTGTCGTGTATGGAATATCTACTCGGTGCCGACTGGTTTCGGGGTTTCGCAAAGCGAGGTTCATCCGAGGCGCGCAGCGCCGACAGACCCACACCCTGCGAGCTGGCGTAGCCAGCAATCCACTCCGCCCCTGGCCATCATTTTCTTTGAGAGTCGATCATCACGACAAGCTAAGAACGAAGCAAGAACGTCGGGCGCTCGAACACCGTCTTGAACTGCCGCCAGGCGGGGGAAAACTCGCGGCGGCACGAGTCCATTCGTTCGTTCTCGGTGCTGATCAGTCGATCGATGGACAGCCTGAGTGCGCAGTCCTCGCCGGCTGTTGGCAACGAGTGATGATAAGCCTCGAGCCGTTCCCGCGACGTGATCGCGTCCTGGTGCCAGCCGAGCAGGTCCTGCAGTTTTTCCAACTCATTGATGGACTCTTTCCATATCACGGGCTGCGCCATGCTGTAGAAGTCGAGCAGGTAGCGCAAATGCTTGGCTTCGATGCGCAACTTATGCAGTTTCTCGACGAGCGATTCGGCGATGATACGATCGCCGCGCTTGATCATGCGGCGTGCGGATCTGCGGATGTCCCTGTCGGCAGCATCTACAATAGTCAGGTCGCCCACCCTCTCTTTCATCGATTCATGCGGTCCCGCGGCAACGAATCCCTCGAGCGTGTTTATCAGCTTGCGATATCGCCCGCCAACAAATACCTCCGTGAGGTTCGTGTACGCGTCTAAGGTCCTCTGGCGCACATGATCCTCGTAAGATGCCGCCGCTCGCGCGGCATCCTCAGGCAGGGACGCAATAAATTCCTGTATCGCCATCTCGCCAACGTCGGCATCCCGGGCTTCGCCAAGCTGTTTGAATAACCAACGCAATTCCTTGTTGATAGGTTTGACCACCTGTTTGCCGAGTGCGTTGCGATAAGTTCTCAGGATCGTGCGAAATCGTCGAATGGCGACTCGCATTTTGTGCACTCCCTCGCGATCCAGGCCCTCCCAGGCGATCGGCTGAAACTTCTTCATGCGTTGTAACTGGCGGTCAAAGAAAAGGTAGACGAGATCGAGGAATGGATCGATCTCCGTGATCGTTGGTTTGTCGCGTTTCCTGGCTAGCACTCTGCTCCATAGCCCTGCCGCCTGCATGCCGCGATCGAATTTGCTGAACTGCGCCGGCGTGAGTCGCAACTTATTGAATAGTGCCTTTGCAAGCTCGTCGACGGCGCTCGCGTCACCCGAAGAGAGTTCCAGTTCGAGTTCCATGAACTCGAAACTTCCCGGCGCTTTGTCGTTCGCGTATTCGGCCGTTATTCTCGTTCGATCGACATCGAGTTCTATCTGTGACGGATTACTTCCTGGGGAGGTCACGGCAAACACGCGACGCTGGCTCGCAACGCGGAATAATTTTCGGCTGCGCCGCGTATCGACAATGGTGTCCAGGTAGCGCTTGACTGGTCCCGGCGGTAAATCGTGCAACGCCGATCCGGCGTCGCGCGATAGCGGCTGTTGAATTTCCTCCCGCACGAAGATCCGGCCGTCGTGTCTGCCGCGTGCCTTGAGGTTGAGCGTGCTCTGGCTCCCTCGTTGCCGGCACCGATACGTCCAGCCGGCACGAAGGATGTCGAAATCAGACGTATCGAAGTAGGTGTCGATGTGGCTTCTGGCTTCACCTTCCGCTTTCAGGTAGCCGAGCTCGTCGAGAGTCGCCAGCACCTGGTCGATCTTCTCGTTCGAACGGATTAGAAATTTGGCCTCTACTTCGGTCATTATCGGTTCCCGGCAGTCATCGCCGGTCAATCACTGGTTCAATATCGCATCGCAGCCGCAACTCTGAGTAGTCGTAGTTTCCGGCATACAGCACGCTCGTTCGACGCTGTATACAAGAAAATCAACAAATCTGTGTACGCTGATTCTCACAGGAAAGTCTGCATGTATCACAGTGCTGAAGTTCGCTGGTTTTTTAGGGGCCCGCTGCCCGGCGACATACGGGTGTGGTTCGAGGCCGCGGGACCGGCGACAACGGAGCCGCGACGCACGGACGATTATCTTGTGTTGCCCGGTTGCGTGACGACGAGTGTGAAATTGCGCGATGGCCGGTTCGAGGTCAAGGCGCTAACGCAGTTACCAAGTTCCGTGACCTACCGCCATGGAATCACCGGCTTAAAAGACGCATGGGTCAAGTGGTCCAGCGCGAAGCTCGATATTGAAACCAGCAGCCAACTCGTTGAGCGTGCCAAAGACCCCTGGATCTCGGTAAGCAAGATACGGCGATTGCGACTGGTCTCGCTGGAAGGCGAGAGACCCGCCGAGGTGTCACCAGATCACGGCTGCTTGTCAGGCGGCTGCCAGGTCGAACTGACGGCAATCGAAGCCTGGTCCGGCACGCAGGATCGGACCGAAGCGGCACCCTGGTGGACCCTGGCGTTCGAGGCCTTTGGCGATGAAAAGGCGATGCAAGATGGCCTCGGTCTTGTCATCGAC
>CAMYMP010000011.1 GCA_947259435.1 uncultured Woeseiaceae bacterium | reverse complement strand
TGTGCGCTTCCATCAGCACCGATGCGGCTTCCTGTTCCGGGTACTCCCGCTTGAGCTCGACGATGTACTCGGACAGCGTGTCCAGGTCGAAGTCGTCAATCTTGCGGCGGGCATTGCCAATATATTCCACATTGCGAATACGTTCGATCGGATCGTCCGGACCGTCATGATCGTCCCAGAACAGGTGCGAGGCACCAAAAGCATCCAGTTCCTCGAGTGAACGACAGATTTGCGCGAGCAATTCGTAATGATGATGTCGATCTGCAAGCGCTTCGAGTTCGGCGTCGATTTTCCGCAGCTCAGCTTCGAGATCACCGAGCACGCCCTCGGATTTCTCGACTTTCGTCTGTAGAAAGTTCGCTCCTTCAGAGTTTTCTGAGCTCACAGTGTCGCCTTCGTCCATCAGCTGCTAGCTTGACGCTACCTGCGTTGGTTTCTGAATGACCGCCAGGGAGACATTTTCGTAACCGCCATTCGTACAGGTCGACATGATCTTCCTGATTACGACAAACGGCACCGACTTGTCGGCCAGTATCGTCACTTCCTGACTGGCCGCGACCGTCATTGTGCTTGGGCCTACAATGTTTTCTTTGAGTTCGGCAAGACGTGCGCTAATCGGGTCTGTCGTCCCGGCGCCTCCTTCGAGAATGTCACTGACGCGCGCAACGATTTCACCCTGCACGAGTACATCTTCCGGGCTCACGAAGATTACGACCGTTTCTCGCGGCTTGGTCTCCACGCGCGATTCGGGCAGCTTGACGTTCTTGGGCGCTTCCACGAGTTCGACGGAGCCGGAATTCACGAGTAGGAAGAAGACGAGAATAGTGAACACATCCATCAGCGACGTCAGGTTCATTTTCGTGATCTTCAGGCGGTTGCGCGACATGCGTTTTATTCGACGCGTATTTCTCATGGCGCATCTCCGACAGAAATCTCTGTGAATAACGCAACGAGCTCGAACTGCTCTTCCTCTTCACTCTCACCTTCGATTGGTACTGCTACGCTTCGGACGATGTCCATCACCTGTACGAGGTAATCGTAGGGAATGTGCGCTTCCATCAGCACCGATGCGGCTTCCTGTTCCGGGTACTCCCGCTTGAGCTCGACGATGTACTCGGACAGCGTTTCCAGGTCGAAGTCGTCATTCTTGTTCGGTATTGACGCAATGATGCTCTTGCCATTGGTTATCTCTATACCCGCCTCCCGGACGATTACCTCGACGCGGAAGCTCTCTTCATTTTTGACCGCGCCGCCGGCCGCACTCGGCAGATTGAGTTCGATAATCGTAAGCCTCGAGAACACTGCCGTAATGAGGAGAAACGGCACGAGCACCACCATCAGGTTCAGGAAGGTGGTGACATCGAGTTCGTGCGCAGGCTTGGTGCGGCGCTTATAGTGATGCCGTCTGGCCATGTTGGCTAGGCCTCAACCGGTCGCTTTGCCCTTCTCGAAAACACATTGAGGGACTTGACCGTCGCCATCTCGAGACTGTCGACAATGTCGCCGGTCTTGCTGGTCAATACCGCGTGCACGATGAGCAACGGTATCGCGACCATCAGGCCGAACGCGGTCGTATTCATCGCGACCGAAATACTGGCCGACAGGAGGTCCGCTTTTTCCGCTGGATTCGCATTAGCAACGGCGGTGAATGCCTGAATCAAACCCATGATCGTACCGAGCAGTCCCAGCAGCGTGGCGATACTTGAAGCCAGCGCGACGTACGGTGTCCGCTTTTCGAGGCGCGGCACGATTTCCATCATGCTCTCCTCCATCGCGATTTCTATGTCTTCGCGACGTCGAACAGCACCCTGCAACGACAAGCCCATGTTCAGAACCTGCGAGATAGTGGATTCGTCCTGACTGGTCATTTCCCGCGCCTCGTCGAACTCACCGTTGCTGAGCAGTGGTTGCACTTTGTCCCATACTGCCTGGTTCTTATTTGTCACAATGGCGAGCGTAACGTAGCGTTCGACTGCAATCGCCACACCTACGGCGAATACAATCAGTATCGGATACATGAATACGCCACCCGATGCGAAAAAACCTACAATCGAATAGAAAAAGTTCATTACAAGATCCTCATTTTACAAACAGTCCTGAGTCAGTCTCAGACCTGACCCAAGAATAGAGCTCGATCACATGCCAAAATGTGACGCAGCGCACGTTCAGACCCGATGCTCGCAGTTGAAGGACAGTCCCTTGACGCAGCTCACAGATGAGAAGCTGTTGGAACGCCGATAGCGCAGAAAATCGCCTTATTCCGCGGCTTGAGGCCTTTTTTCACCGGCGCGAATTTCGTAAAAGCTCAGCTCGCGCAGGAAAACTTCCTTGTCCACGGGTCGCGCGCGATCGTCCAGGGTATCCGAGAGGCTGATATCGTCGCCGAGTTCCGACGACTTCCATGGAATGATAACGAGCGACTTCGGCGCTTCCTCATTGCCGAGAATGGACATGCCGGACATGGTCTTCGGCTTTTCAATACCGTCGCCCTGCTCCTGTATCGATTGCGGCGCGTCGGTTTCCTGAGCTTCGGTCGCCGATTCCTCACCGTTCGCGGCAGAGCCGACAAGCAGAAATATCGCGGTGAATACTAAAAGTCTCGGCATTATCGATCTCCCTGCCCCATTCGATAGCGGATATCTTTTATCCACATCGACGCCTCGTTATCGCTCGTCACTGTCGCCATGTACGCCTCGTAATTCTCCAGCGCGCAGTTCAGATCAGCGAGATACAGGTCACAAAGGATCGCCAGATTGCGGCGGGCGAAATGATAGCCGGGATAGATTGCCAGGGCGGCCTCGTAGCTCCGCTCGGCTTCGGCAAAGCGACCGGTCTTTCGATACACGATCCCGAGCTCGTTGTGTGCGATGGGATGATCGGGGTTCGCCTCGAGAGCCAGCAGCAGATTGCTTTCAGCCGCGTCGAGATTGCCCGCAAGATGATGGGCAATACCGAGGTCGACCCGAGGTGCGCTCAACCTGGGCGACAGCTCAACTATTGCCTCCAGAACTTCTATGCCCTGCTCGAGTTCGCCCTGCTCGAGCGATCGGACCGCCGCATCATAGTCGAGACGAATATCGCTGCTGATTCGCGCTTTTTCGGTGATCGTAAATCCAACAGCTTCCTGAATTTCGATCTGCGCCGGCGGCGTACGCGCTGAGTCGGTCGTGGCGCATGCAGAGATCATAACGGAACACGCCAACACCGTTACGGTGCGAGATGTGAGCAGTCGATATTTGCCTGGCATGAGCGCGCGCATAATGACTCCCGTCGTTACCTAGTCTCGAACAGCTTCCGGGTCAGTTGATAACTTTGCGGATGCTTCCACTATTTCTTTCAATTCAGCAGTCTCGGCAGCATCGGTATTATTCTCCTGGTCGATGCCTATCGGCGGCGCGATTGGCATACGGTACGCATAGGAATCGATCGACCCGAGGAATCCACCACTGATTTCGTTCTTGGCGTATCGCCCGGGCATCAGAACCGCCAACTGAGCCAGACTTTTCTGCACCCATGGGTTATAGAATCCGCCGGCGAGCAACTCGAAGTTCTCCTCATGCACCTGGATAGCCCGTTCCTCGAACGGATACGCCTCTTCCTCGATGACGAGTTCGTAGTCGATTTTCTCGGCTTCGGTCAGTCCCGCCGGGCGTTCCGACTCAATCAGAGCCGTGCTGAATTCCATGTAGATCTCCGCGATATAAAACGTGGCTGCTGCCGTGACCTCGGCGACCTCGTAGGCAACCAGGTTTTCGAAGGTTTCCATCGCAACATCCATGCGCTGCTGCTTTTGGGCGAGGCTTTCTTCGAAGGGCTGGACCAGCTCGAGACTCGCGAATTTCTCATAGCTCTGTTCTGCGAGCACGAGGGCAGCCCTGGCCGCGAGGTACCTGCTCCGATCTGTTCGATCTGTACCCGCATCGCGATCCGCGGTGATTATCTGGTTCAGCTGTTCGTGGTATCGCACATAGTCCAGTTCTGCCTTGAAAATCTCAGCGAGCCGGGTGCGGGTCTCCATCGCAATGTCCAGAGGTCGTGGATACTCGGTAACGTAACGCTCGTAAACACGAATCGCGTCTTCTACAACTTTGACCTCGTCGTACAGTTCACCGGCGGTCAGAAGAGCCTCACGACTGATCTCGACATCGCCTGCTTCGGCAGCGATTCTCTCGTGTTCCGCCGCAGATCGTTCGACCTGTCCGTCTTCACGATAGATATGGGCGAGTTGTATCGTCGCCTCCGAATTCAGTTCGTGTTCCGGATGCGTGACTCTGAATTCTTCGAGTACGCCGGAGGCCGAGACCCAGTCCTGCAGCTTGATAAGGGCGGCAGCTGCATCGTATTCGGCAGCACTGCGAATGTCCGAGGTCGGCGCTACGTTCTTGATTCTCAGGAAATGATCCGCGGCAGCGCGATAATCCTCGAGGAGGTTGGACTGCTCACCCTGCTTGTAGATTGCGGCAGCCAGGCCGTCGACGACGGCCGGCCGTGACTCATCATCGTCTGGTGTCAACGCAAGCAGATTCATGTACGCGTGCTCGGCATTCTGGTATTCCGCGAGGTCAATCGAGGAATGCGCTATGACGGCCCAGGCGGACCGCAACAGGCTTGAATCCGTGCCCGGATAGCGGTCGATAAGGTTTTGCGCCGAGGCGATTGCGAGATGAAAGTCCTTCATCTCATAGAGATCATCGGCAGCTGCACCGAGTACGACCGGCGCCTGCTCATGGTCCGGGAACGTGTCGGCGAACCTGAGAGAGCTCGCCACGGTCGACGTCTTGACTTCGAGCGCCCGTGCGCCGGTTGCCTGTTCGAGGTCCTGCCGATACGCAAAGACTGCGGCATATCCAGCCGCCGAAGCCTGTTCATGTTGATCGTATTCGTACGCCGTACGCTCGTACTCTACGGCCGCCTCGCCAAAGTCCTCGTTCTCGAGCAACAGGTCTGCAAGCTGATAATTGACCTGCGGAGACTGCTCGTCCGTCGGGAACGAATACAGGAACTGCCGGTACCACCGGTGCGCTTCGCCGAAATTGGCTGGCCGCTCGTCGACCAGGGTCTCTTCCTGATAGAGCGCATGATAATGGCCGGCCAGGTCTGTCAGGTTGGTCTTGAGGAATCCGACGACGTCGGGCGAGCCATCAACGTCGAAGTAGTTCCAGTAGTCCGAGTCCAGTGCGTAGTCTGTCGCAAACTGCTTCTTCGATTCGACAACAAGCAACGGGAATCCGGCCTCGCCGTAGATCTCGACGATGCGCATACCGAAATGCGGAGACACTCTGTGGAATCGATTGAGCTTGATGAAAGAACGGTAGACCGACGCCGCATCGTCATAGCGCAACTTTGCGAAGTAGAATTCGCCGAGGTTGCCGTAGATCTTGTCGGCATAGCTTCGATGCCCGTTTGTCGAGAAATACTCATCAACGAATTCGGGTCCGCCGAGGTTGGAAAAGCTGAGGCTGATTACTCGAAAAGTGTCGGCAATACGATGTTCGCCTTCTTCGTCATAGTCAGCGTCGAAGTCGTAGCCGATCGAATGCCGGTAGTCCAGCATCGCCATGTAATTGTGCAGCGCCTCTTCGTAGAGCTCCTGCTTGTACAGGGTCCATCCCAGTTTGTACAAGGCGAGCTCGTAGTAAGACGAGGTCGTGCCCATTCCAATGATCGCTCCGTAGGCGCCTTCTGCGTCGAGGTACTTCTTCCTGACAAAGAAATACTCACCGCGTCTGAAGTGGACTTCATCGACGTATTTCGAGTATGGATATTCACCGATGAGCCGGTCCATGACGCCCATGGCGTGATCGGGTTGTCCGATTTCATCGTATGCCCGCGACATCTGATAGAGCACTTTGTCGTTGCGCTCGTAGTTCGGGTACTTGTCGAGAATCTGTTGGTACGTTTTGATTGCCTCACGCGGTCCTGCCGGTATCGCTCCGCCTTCAGTGCCTGGCAGCTGCAAATCGAACTGCGTCGTGTCGGTCAGTAACTCTTCGCGCCCGCTTGCGCGTTGCTCGAACTCCCGTTCGGACTCCGCCGGCACTACGGCGCCCGCTGCCTGTCGTGCAGCCGTAGCGGGCAAGACACGCGAAGCGCCTTCGGGTGCTGCCATCTCAACGAGTTCCCCGGTACCGATCACACCGTACGCTTGTTCGATCTGCAGGTCGGCCAGGCGGCGCATCGCCTCGGGCGTGCGTGCGCTTTCGGGCGTCTCAGCGAGATAGCGGCGATAGCTTTCCGCCGCCCGCTCCAGGCCATCTTCGAGATAAACCTCGTCGACATCCGGCGCAACGTCATGCAGCTCGGCGAGCGTGCCGTCATTGCTGCTCGTTGCGCAGGCGGCGATACCCGCGCAGGCCAGCAACAGAGTGGCTGTGCGCGCCCGCATCATGGCTCATCCGCCTTTGCCTGGGCCTGAGTGGCGCGATCGTAGCTGTCCGCCAGGGCAAAGCGCGCCTTGTCGCCATAGCTCTCGAGACGACCGCGGCGCGCGACCAGTTCATCGACTGCGACGACCTCCAGCAGGTGTCCCTGACGGACCA
>CAMYMP010000010.1:903-2331 GCA_947259435.1 uncultured Woeseiaceae bacterium | reverse complement strand
CCTTCGATGAAACTTTCGCTGTAACATTACAGCCTGTAAGACGAAATGCATTTTCAATAATACGGATTCCGTAAATGACCGTGATTTGCAGAACAAAAACCTCCCTGTGGGCCGTCGCTCTGGCAACGTCAGGCCTGTTCGCCGCCGCATGCACGACCACGACAACGCAAAGTTTCAAGGTTGTCCATAATCCGGACCTGGAGGCCGCCTATATCGCGACGGATGCGGATTTCAGTCAATACGACAGGCTGCTCGCCAGAGACATGGGCATTGTCTTTCCGACTGACGCTGCACCTTCGTTCGAAGACCAAACACGTTTGCGGCAGATATTCCGCGAAGCCTTTATGGGCGAGCTGACCGACTATATTGTTGTTCGAGATTCAATCCCGAACGCTCTTGAGGTTCAGGCAACGCTTATCGACTTTCGCAATGCCTCGCAAGCCGATGTTCTTGGTATTGGTCGCGAACTACGGGACATCGCGAGGCCCGGGGCCATTATGTTTCTGATGGAGCTGAAAGATCCCGATTCCGGTCAAATACTCGCCCGTGCCGCGGACAGCGCATCGGCACCGGCCTTTTCAACATCCGCAAACACGAAGACCGATTGGGCTGCGGTTGAGACGGCAGCAGCACGATGGGCAATGCTATTCCGAAATTTTCTTGACGAAAATCTCATGCAATAAACGCGCTCAACGCGCGACGATCTGATCGGCCGGTAGAGGTTTGCCCTGTCAGTTAATTCGGGTCAACAAGCGGCACGACCAGGGCCAGCTGCGCGTCCAATTCTGCGCTTATCTTGTTTTCCAGCTGCATTAGCCTCGCGACCTTTAATGCGGGCAGGACTTTGCGAAATTCAGGCAGGAATTTCTTCTGCACGTCCAGCAATTCAGTCTTGATTGCGAAGAACGTATCGACCAGCTCGTCGGCGTACTCATTGGATAGTTCCGCATCATCATAGCGGCGAATGTACTCGGCAATCATAGCCGCGTATCGATCCTGTATGGCATCAGTTTCGTTTCGGTACTGTGCATAGAGCGGCCAGAAAGCAGACGACTCGTCGCCAGTCAGGTGCAATTCCGAGCGGACAATTTCGAGGCGGGCCTCCCTGATCATCGCACGTCCCCGCTCAACCTCGTCTACGTCTGTCTGAGCGAGTACGCCGTCCGAAATAGAAAAACACCCCGCAAGGGCGAGCGCTGTCAACAATGGTTTGCAGAAATTACGCATTCTTTGCATCAAGATTCTCATCGCTAGGGGGGGAAGCCGGCAAGAACGGCATCCACTGCCGCTCTTATTGTTCCGTCAGCATCTTTACGATCAGACTCGTTTATCGACTTGGTTGCAACACCATGCCACACCGGTTTTCGTTTTTTGACATCGAAAACATCGATGGCCAACATGCCCTTCGTGTATTGGCGTACGGTCGTC
>CAMYMP010000010.1:0-857 GCA_947259435.1 uncultured Woeseiaceae bacterium | reverse complement strand
GCGTACGGTCGTCTGCGTGCCGTAACCGTAGTACGCGGTACCCCAGCGACCTGGGCGGCCGTAGGTCGCGTATCCTCCCGTCGTCATCGTCGGATTGGAACTTACTCTGACCTCATCTCTCGAGCCTACCGTAAATGCCAATACGAAATCTGCAGACTCTGGTGCGCTAACTTTTTCGTATCCCTTCGCCCTGAGTGAGTCTTCGATTTCCGCCATGATGCGCGCTTCCAGCAGCGGGTTGCTGATTCGGCTGCTTGGACCGGCTGTCATCGGATTTTTCGAAATCCAGGCAAACGTTTGATACGCACCGAAGTCCTGCGCCGGATCGTGATCATGGGTTGCCTTGAATCCCGCCGCGCAGCCACTGATAAGTAAGGCGATCGCTGCGATTGCCAGAAACGATTTTCTGGTTGTCATTTACGTACCTCCTTCAAAACTTGCCATTTTGCGCCGAACACCGTATGGGCTAATGCGAAGCAGTCTTTGCCTGATCGCGTAGCGAGGCAAAATAAATCACCGACCAAATAACAATAATCGTATCCATGACTGCCGGCGCCCAGAAGCCTCGCGAGAACTCGGAGTTGAGGTTCGATGTAACGAGAAATACCATGAAGGCCTTCTCGATCAGGCTGTACAGTAATATCGGCGTGCGCCAGGATTCCCTGAACGCGGCCGCAACCATGAACACGCCCATCAGGCAGACCATGATGCCCCAGTGCTGCACGAAGATCGTGTACTCCGGGATGAAGTCGAGATTCTGAATGTTCTCGACGGCGAACCGCGGAAGGAACGCATTGGCTCCAGCCGCGGCCGTGCCGAGTCCACCGATGATCAGCACCGGCTTGAGCGTCAGGTCG
>CAMYMP010000009.1 GCA_947259435.1 uncultured Woeseiaceae bacterium | reverse complement strand
GCCGTGTCCTAACCGCGACCCTGGCGCTTGATTGCATCAACGAGTTCACGGTTATTCCACTCGATATGCTCGTTGACGCGCTCCACAACCTCCGCCGCTGTCTCAATCAAGCCGCCAAAAGGCCTGATCGCGATCATGCCAATGCCGTTGGCTTCGGCCACATCCATCATGTATTTGACCAGGTCGGTCTCCTGGCCATAAACGTCGGGTACGATAATGACGACTTCGGAAGCCTTGATCTGCTGGATCAACTCGTCCTTAATGGCCTCGGGCCCACCCTCGGATGGGATGTCCTCGGGCTTACTGACATTGAGGTAGTAGAAGCGGTCTACACTCTCGACATACTCGAACACGCGAAGGTAGTCGTCGCTTTCGTGAAACGCATGAGCGACAAACACCCGGATCGGATTCTCTTCGGACACTGTAGGCTCCCCTTAAGTCATCGCCATCGCTCAAGTTTATCTAATTCGTGGCGTTGTCGCCCCATTGCCGTGTCATTTGGTGGAATAGTTCCCATGTAAACCGCGATTCGGTATCGTACGAGCACCTGTCATGCGACTCCTTTTGTATAACATTCGATACGCCGTCGGCGGCGGCGCGAGCATGCATATGCCGCTGCCCGGGGCGGGCTATGTTCTCGGCAATCAGAACGTCCTGCCCGAAATAACGCGATTCATAAAGTCGGTCGATCCGGATATCGTCGGCCTGATTGAGGTCGATACGGGCTCGATCCGCAGCCGCAAAGTGAATCAAGCCGAGAAAATCGCTGCGGATCTCGGTATGAACACCTCATACGAAACCAAATACGGCTCCAGATCATTCAACAAAATGCTGCCGATCGTTCGCAAGCAGGGCAACGCCTTCATGGCCTCACGGCGCGTTCATGGCGAGAAATTTCATTACTTCGATACTGGCATCAAGCGACTGATCATCGAACTCGAAATGAAGAAATACGCGGTGTTCCTCGTGCATCTCTCGCTCAAATATCGGCACCGTCATCTGCAGCTGCGTCGCCTTTACGATTTGATCGATGCGACCCAAAAGCCCGTCATCGTAGCCGGCGATTTCAATACGTTCTGGGGCGAAAATGAAATCTATCTCTTCATGCGCGCCGCCGGCCTGACTTCCGCAAATCCCGACGGGATCCCCACCTATCCGAGCCGGGCTCCGCGTAAGGAGCTCGATTTCATCCTGTATCAGGAAGGTATCGAGGTGACCCGATTCGAGGTGCCGCAGTTTAAGCTATCAGACCATTTGCCCTTGGTCTGCGACTTTGAAGTTGCCTAGGAGAATAAAAGAGTGAGTTCGCAACATTGGAAATTCGATAAGGCTGACTCCAGCGCAAATGTGCTTTCAACCGAGGTTATGGCCGAGCTCAATTCGCACGTCGATTCGCTCGCCGCAGCTACACCCAGAGGCCTGGTGATCTATTCCGGCAAACATAACGGCTTTATCATGGGAGCCGATATCACAGAATTTACGTCGATTGATTCGCCGGAGCGCGCTTACGAAGTTACGCGCCTCGGGCAAAAGATTTTTGACAAAATTGAAGGACTCAGCTGCCCCACGGTTGCGGCGATAAACGGCTTCGCAATGGGCGGCGGACTCGAACTCGTGATGGCGTGCGACTATCGACTTGCCCTTTCGAGCAAGAAGCGTGTTCTTGGATTACCGGAAGTGAAACTCGGATTACATCCGGGATTCGGCGGCACAGTCCGTGCGGTACAGATCTGTGGCGTGCGGCCCGCCATGCAATTGATGTTGACGGGAAATCCGATAACCGTCGAGAAAGGCCGCCGAATTCGGCTGATCGACAGGATTGCGGCCGAAGACAATTGGCGGCAGGCGGCGAAAGAAATGATCGCCGCGGCACGTCCGAAGCAACGCGCGCCATTCGTCGAGCGGATGCTGAATCTGCCGTTCGTGCGCCCTTTCATCAAGCCGATGCTGGTGAAGCAGGTCGCGTCCAAAGCGCGCCGCGACCACTACCCCGCCCCTTACGCGATGATCGATT
>CAMYMP010000008.1 GCA_947259435.1 uncultured Woeseiaceae bacterium | reverse complement strand
GGGCGAGAACCGTCTGACCGAACGCACTCCCACACAGCGTCACCGTGTCCAACCAGATGAACGGATGAAACGGATTGCGTTACATCGAGGAACGCTCGACCGCTTGATTCAGGAAACCGAGGTCGAAATGTGCATTATGACCGACCAGCACGGCCCGACTGCATCGGCTTTCACGCACGGCGCGGCGGACCTCGCGAAATGTGCGCTGCAGCGCGTCGCGCTCGTCGATAGCGGGGCGCAGCGGGTGAAACGGGTCGATGCCGTTGACCGCGAGGGACGCGGCTTCGAGGTTGGCACCTTCAAATGGTTTTACGTGGTAGCGAATCGTCTCTACGCGCCTTAACAGACCGTTCGAGTCGAGATCGAGCAAGACGGCGGCGATTTCCAGCAGGGCGTCGGTCTTCGAGTTGAATCCCCCCGTTTCCACGTCAACGACAACGGGAAGAAAACCGCGGAAGCGGTCTGACATTCTGATGTCGTCACTCACCTACGGGCTTGCCTTCAAAAGTTCTTCGTCGAGGATGAGGCTCATCGTATAGCGCACGCCGAATCCCGTGAATTTCGATGCGATATGGCCAAGGCCACCGGCGTGATCACCGCGTGATCACCCGCGCTCAGGTCCAGGTGTACCCAGGGAACGTCGTTCTCGATGAACTCCGCAAGAAAGCTGGCCGCCAGGATATGGTCGCCAGCGCCTTTCGGCGAGCACTGCATGAAATCGGCCGTGTCGCTCTTGAGCTCATCGAGAAATTCCTTGCCGATCGGGAACGGCCAGACGCGCTCGCCCGAACGCTGGCCGGTTCGCTTCAGCCTGGGATGCCATTCAGCCCTGTTTGTGAACACGCCCGAATATCGGGTCGTGATTGCACTGACGCAGGTGCCAGTGAGCGTCGCATAGTCAAAAATGATGCCCGGTTGCTCGCGACTTGCCAGTACCAGCGCATCGGCGAGCGCAAGGCGTCCTTCGGCATCGGTATGAATAATTTGTATGGTCTTGCCATTTGCGGCCGTGACGACGTCCTGCGATTTGTAGGCCGTGGGACCGGTGCGGTTCTCCGTCAGCGCCAGCCAGCAATCGACGGCTATCGGCAGTTTGAGCTCGGAAATTGCCAGGAATGTGCCTAGCGCAACCGCGCTGCCCTGCATGTCACCGTGCATGTCCAGCATCGACGCGAACGGCTTGAGGTTGGTCCCGCCCGTGTCAAAAATGATGCCTTTGCCAACCAGGCTGAGATCGGCTTTGGCTGTTTTCGAGCCAGGCCGGTAGCGAAGACGAACGATGCCGGCGCTGTCGTCATCGTTACCCTGCGCAACCGCCAGGAACGCGCCGGCGCCGAGCGATTCCAGATCCTTGGTGACGAAGCGCTTGTACTGCCAGCCGCGCTCTTTTGCCATGCTCTTGACGACCTCCGCGTAACGAATGGCGTCGAGCATGTTGGGCGGCAATGACGTGAGCCAGCGCGCGAGATTGTTGCCCTTTGCTTCGGCCTCGGTGCGGCTGGTGTCCAGCGGTTGCTCGAGACCCAACAGCCGGATGCTCCTGATCTTGACGGGTGCCGCCTTGCTCTTGAAAGTGGGCAGCCTGAGACCTGCCGCCAGGGCCGCGGCAAGTACATTGTTGACGAGCGTTGCCTGCGCATCGGGATCGAATCCGATAGCACATATGCCGAGACTGCCGGCTTTTTGACCAGTGGCCGCCGCGATGAGTTTGCGGCCCAGGGTTAGCTGCTCGAATGCGCTGGCATCAGCGTTGATCGTGCCGGCGACGACCAGGGTCTGCTTCTTGTTACCGAGGTGCGTCGTGAATGCCGGTATCGAGCCGGCTACGCGTTTTCGATAGACGGCCTGCAGTTTGCTGCCCTGGGGGACCTTTCGAAAAACCGCAGCGGTCGGCCTGGCCGGTAGTATCAAAAGTAACTGATCGACCGGGTTCAGGACCTTCGTGGAAACGCGGCCAAGCTTTTGAAAGATACGAATATCATGAATGTCAGGGACGACGGTTGTCATACGGTTTTATTCTCCGCCGCGCGC
>CAMYMP010000007.1 GCA_947259435.1 uncultured Woeseiaceae bacterium | reverse complement strand
GGTACTGGGTCGACACCTCGGTCATGGTGCAGCATTTGTTTGGCGCCGACGGCACATCAAATCGCATCTGGATCTTCATGCTTGGCATGACGCAGGACGGCCAGCGAATCCAGCCGGAGGGTCTCGTCAATCTCAACGCCATGATGATCATGATCTTTTGCTTCATCGTTGCTGGCTGGAGCGCGCTGATGAGAGCAACCAACTCCATGGCGCTGGGCACGTTCCTGGCCGCCGCGGCACTGCTAATCGTTGGCGGCTTCAACTACGTCTGGATAATGGTGCTGGCCATTGTCTGCTTCTCGATGGGCGAGATGCTTTCGAGCCCCAAAAGTTCGGAGTACCTCGGCAACATTGCACCGGAACAAAAGAAAGCGATGTACCTGGGGTTCAGCCAGTTGCCATTAGGCATTGGCTGGTCGCTGGAGGGCTTTTTCGGCCAGTACCTGTACGGCGAACTGGGTTCCAAGGACACGATTTCACGCCACTCGCTGCTTGATCAGGGAATGTCGCAGACCGAAATCGACGCGGTGCCGATCGGCGAGGCGTTTCAAAAACTCATTGAGGTTTCGGGCCAGACCGGAGAAGCGTTGACGACGCAACTCTACGCCGCCAACAACGTCGGCATTGCGTGGTACATCATGGGTTCGGTGGGGCTGGTGGCTGCCGCCGGGCTTTATGCCTACGGTCGGTGGACGTACCAGCTCAAAGACTAGTCAGGTCAGGAGGTCGACTATTCGTCGGTGTCGGTACTTTGCGTTTTGCGCGCGTGCTTGACGCGCCAGATTGTCACGGTGATCGAGGCAAGTATTGAAACCAGGCCCATCGCGAGATACACCGGACTCATGGGTGCGTCAAGACCCAGGTAGAACACGCCGACGATGAAACAAGCGCCCATGAACGCGTAAAGCGTAGGCAGTGACTTATAGATAGGTTCGGGCAACCACATAATTAAATACTCGTAGAATCAGGTTCGGGCAACCACATAATTAAATACTCGTAGAATCTTCGGCTTATGGGCACCGATAATGCTGGCAGAGGAGAAATTCTACTGTGATGCAAGTCACGCAAGCAAGTCGGAATTGTACGTAAGTCCATGAATATAGAGGCAACTCACACTCGGAAGTGTGAATTCGTAGGGAAAAGACGCTATCTCAGACGGGCAAACGGGTCGGCAATACGTACCAGACGACGCCCAGGAAATGGCAGACGCCGCCGCCGAGCACCAGCACGTGCCATACGGTGTGGTTGAAGGGTATTTTTTCTACGGCGTAGAAAATGGCGCCAATCGAGTAGCAAAAGCCGCCTGCCAGCAGCCAGGCCATGCCGTTCGCACCGATGGCTTCGGGGAAGCGGTGACGAAACCAGAGTTTCTTGATGATTCCGGCTGTCGCCAGCGCCCATACCGTGCCAAACAGCCACCAACCGGTATTCGTGCGCATCGCGACGAGCAGGAAAGGCGTATAGGTGCCCGCGATCAGCAGGTAGATAGCGCAGTGATCCAGCAGTTTGAAGATTTCGCGGTGACGTGAGGCATACATGCCGTGGTAGATAGTCGACGCAAGAAACAAGGTAATCAGGCTCGCGCCGTATATGGAACTGGCCACGATGCGCCAGGGATCCGCTGCAGCAATGGACAAATAAAGCATCCACGACAAGCCGAGGATACTCAGTAAAGCCCCTACGCCATGTGTAATCGCGTGCAGGACTTCTTCAAGGACACTGTACTCCAGCGTTTTTGCCTCTGTCATCATGTGCAGCATCATACGACATCAACTAACGACGAGATTACGATTTCGCGCCAAACGCTCCACACGTTAGAATCACAGACTGACCCCTTTACAGGAACCCGGTGTGACGTCACATAACGCCCCGTCGCCCGCGATCTACCGGCCGATAATTGCGCTCATCGTTATGGTAGCGCTCGCTTCTTGTGCGGCCCAACGCGACGCGCCAAGCGACAAATTCACGATTTCTATTTTCGGCACAAACGATGTGCACGGCCAGTTGTCGCCGGATGGGGATCGCGGCGGACTGGTTGCGGTTTCGGCTTACGTCAATGCGCTGCGAGCGGCGCGCAATGAGGACGGCGGTGCCGTCCTCGTAATTGATGCCGGCGATATGTGGCAGGGAACGCTGGAGTCGAACCTGGTCGAAGGCGCCGCTGTCGTCAATGCGTATAACGCGATCGGTTTTGATGCCGCAGCAATCGGCAATCATGAATTCGATTTTGGGCCAGTCGGTAGCAATGCCGTCCCCGAGGATAGCGGAGACGACCCTCGCGGAGCGCTCAAACGACGAGCGAGCGAAGCAGCGTTCCCGGTTCTTGCTGCAAACTTGATTGATGAAGACACAGACAGACCTGTCGACTGGGAAAACGTTCGTCCGTCGATCATCCTCGACGTTAAAGGCATCAAGGTTGGCATCATTGGCGTAATGACCGCGCGCGCGTTGCAGACGACCATTGCCGCCAATGTACTCGGTCTGCGTGTCGCGCCACTGGCCGAGACGATTACAAAAGAGGCGCAGGCGCTACGTGCACAAGGTGCTTCAATCGTCGTGGTCACGGCACACGCTGGAAGTCGCTGCATGAAATTTGATGATCCGACCGACCTCTCTTCCTGCAACATGGCCGGCGAAATCATGCGCGTAGCTGCCGCGCTTCCGACAGGCCTGGTTGATCACATATTTGCAGGGCACGTACACCAGGGTATTGCACATATCGTCAACGGTATGTCGATCACATCCAGTTATTCGAACACGCGCGCGTTCAGCCGGGTCGATTTCGTAATCGACTCAAACACGCGAAACCTGGTCTCACGAATCGTATTCCCCCCGCACTGGGCATGCCTCTCCGTCGTTCGTTCTACCGGAGAATGCGCGTCACCTGGAGACGCGGCAAGCGAATTGATGAACGCGACGTACGAAGGTCGTGCCGTCAAACCAGACCCCCGGGTCCTGGAGATTGCAGCGCGCGCGTCGGCGGTTGCCGACGACATCAAGCAACAGGAACTGGGTGTTCACCTCGAGTCTGCCTTCCAACACCCGCCCAGCACCGAATCGCCACTCGCGAACCTGATGACTGACGCATTACTTGAAGCGACGGGTGCCGATATCGCTATCCACAATGTTGTCGGGGGCATCAGAGACACGCTGCCGGAAGGCGAACTCACGTTCGGTTCGGTCTATGAGATGTTTCCGTTCGATAACCGGGTCGTGGAGCTCGAACTCACGGGCCATCAGCTGCGCAGGATCATCGCAGAGCAGGCACACAATCACGGACGGCGGGCGGGCTTTTCAGGGATGCGTGTGATTGTCGAATGTAAGAAAGACAAAATGTACGTCGTCATGAATCTCGACGACGGGGCTGCAATTCGCGACGACGATTACCTGACCGTAATAGTCAATGACTTTCTCGCGTTGGGCGGCGATGGAATACTGACTCCGATCATGCCGGACGGTGGCTTTGACGTTGACGATGGCATGCCCCTCACGCGCGATGTGCTGGTTGAGTGGTTTCAAGACAGGGGCGACTCTCTGAATCCTGACGATTTCGTGACCGCAGGAAACCCGAAGTGGAGCGTGCCGGATTCGCTGGCCGCAAGCTGCAAGCTCTGAAGATTGCCGATGGATTTCACGCTTTACTGGTTCATGTTCCCGGTGTCGATCTGTGTGGCCACCTGCGCGATGCTGAGCGGCATCGGCGGAGCAGCGCTGTTCACGCCGATATTTGTACTGCTCTTTCCTATACTGGGTCCGGAGTACGTGCTCGCGTCCACCTTCGCTGCAATCAGCACTGCCCTTTTGACCCAGACTTTCGGCTTTATTTCCGGCTTCATCGGCTATTATCGCCGCCGCATGATCGATTTCGATCTTGCGCTCCGATTCATAAAAATCTCTGCGCCTGTCGCCATAATCGGTGCGCTGGTGGCACACATTGTCCACGACGCTATATTGATCGCAGCCTATGCATTGCTCGTGTTTGTCCTGGCGGTCGGCATGTTATTCCTTCGCCGGCAGCAGGCGTCCCGACCGAATTTCGATTCGCCGACCCCTCGCCCGAAGTTCTCAGCGCGTGATTTCGCATTAACCGGGGCCGGTGCTTTTCTGACGGGGATGGTCTCGGTAGGCATTGGAGAAGTCATCGTTTCTCGACTTACAAAGCGCGGCGTCCCGGTCGGTACAGCAGCCGCTACCTCGGTCGCGATCGTCATGTTTACGATCCTGCTGGCCACAGCCACCTTAGTCACGCAACTGGTTCGCGACGGCGGTATTGGCGCGGTGCCCTGGAACCTGATTTGCTACGAGGTCCCTGGCGTCGCGATCGGCGGCCAGATAGGACCGCGGCTGCAGGGTCTGGTGTCACAGCGCACTATGGAGCGCGCTATCGGTGTGTTGTTTGTCTTACTGGCTGTGGCAATGATGACAGTGGCGATGAAGAAATTCGGCGTTCTGTGATTTACATTACGGTCGTCGCACGCGAAGCGCATGAAAAAAACCAGCATCGCGCTCGACGGCCTGCTGCAGCATGTCCCCCTGAAAAAAATGATCGCTGCCCGGATAGGAATAAAATTCATACGACAGCCCCCGCATATATAGCTCCTTTGCGAGCTGCTCGGACCATTTATAGGCGGCACCGCGATCACCGATCGAATGATGAATAATTATCGGCGTCCGTAAATAATCCAGATTGTGCAACGGCTCGACGCCGGCCGTGTCGAACTTGCCGTCAAGTCCCGCGACGTCCTTTCGCAGATCTTCAATCACGGTTTTTGGAACGTCGCTGCCGTCCGGCGTCAGGACGTTTTCATACCGCGAATAATAGTAAGACTGGTCCCAGATGTCACCGCCGATACTTGACCACATCGATGCACCCTTTATGCGGTCGGTCGCGAGCAAGCTGCGCAAGGTCACCTCGCCCCCCATCGAGTGGCCCCACATGAAAATATTCTCGAGGTCCGCGTCTTCCAAAGCGCCCAATCCGTCAAGCAAGTTCAACACGTCTTCCGTGTAGTAGCTCGATTCCAGCATTCCTTCTGTGAATTCGAAGCCCTCTGAGTTGTTGTGACCACGAAAGTCCGGCATGACGACCATGAATCCCTTTGCCACATACAGCGCCGGGATAGGCCGGTAATAATCACCCGGTCGCCAGTTCTTTCCCTCTTCCGTGATCCCGTACATCGGGGGCTCAGGGTGATGGCCGTGATTCGCGATCAAGACCGGGTATCCGTTTTCGGGCCCGGGCTCGAGTGGCACGGCAACCAAGGCATGTACCTTCAATCCCGCCGACGGGTAAGAATAAAGGAACGCCGTAAAACCGGAACCACCGTCAATTTCCCCGACCAGGGTCAATGACACATTCCGTTTTTCGGAGCGAAGCTCGTCTACTGATTTGGGCGCCGGCTTCGAGCAGGCCGAAGCCGACATCAGTAGCAGCAAAACCGTGACCAGTGCACGCCGCATGCTGCGCTCCTAAATCAGGCGCTCGAAGAAGAACAAGAACAAAATCGTCAGCGCAAAAAACACGAGCAATAAATAGCTGACTTTGTCGACCTTGCCCGGCACCAGGTACCAGCCACCTTCCTTTTCCGGTAACCCTTTGTCTTCAAACATCTTTTGCTGTCCTTTAATCGAGAACTCTGACCATTCGGCCTGCGGACCGTCGATAACTCGGCTCGCGATTAAAGAAACGGCGATGTTGACCGCGCCGCCAAACAAACAGAACCACGGCCATGCAATATCGGTTTGCGTGGAGAGGTACCAGACCATGACAAACCCGAACACGACCCCGACAAGCAGACCTTTCTCCGTGGTCTGCTTCGAGAAAAAGCCAAGGCCGTACATGCTGAGCTTGGCACCGACAAAATAAGAACCGATTTTGCTCAGCGTTTGCAGCACCGAGCCTTCCAGGGCTGAATACATGATGGCCGGGACGATGATGACGATTGCCCAAAAGACCGTGAAAAATCGCGATACCGTGAGGTAGTGCTCGGGTGACTCGTTCTTGCGGAAATACTTTTGGTAAAAATCGACCGTCGAAATCGTCGCCAGCGAGTTAAACGATGAATCGAGCGTTGACATCGATGCCGCGACGATCGCCGCAGCGATGATACCCATCAGACCCGGCAAACCGTAGTTGGCCGCAAAATCCAGGATGATCGTGTTGCCGTTCTCGAATTCCTGTCCGCCGTAATAACCGTAGAACAGGATGCCAAGGAAGAAGAACAGGAAATAGATGAAAAACGCGATGAAGCCCATGAGCAGGAATGATTTCTTCGCGTCACCGATGTTCTTCGCCGCCAGCGTTCGCTGCACCATCATCTGGTTGGCGCCGTAAACCGTAACGTGAAACAACGACATTGCGATGACACCGGACCAGATAGTGGCTTCCAGGGTCAGGTCGAACGAGAAATTAAGCGGGTTGGTTTTACCCTGTGCTTTCAGATCGGCGAGAACCTCGCCTATCGGCATTGGCATTGTATCGAGCAATGCAAACAGGATAATGAACGCGCCGACGAACAACACGCCGGCCTGGATTACGTCTGTCCAGATGACGGCCGTGATGCCACCCATCATCGTGTAGACGAGTGCAACGACAGTAACTATGACGATGGCTGTTTTGACATCGATCCCGGTGATGAACTCGATGACCAGCGACGTGGCATAGAGAATAGCCGCCGACGTCAACGCTTGCGAAATCAGAAACACGCTCGAGATTACGAGGCGAGACGTCGGTCCGAATCGATTTTCCATGTAGTCGTAAATCGAAGCCACACCGCTGTTGAAGAAGAATGGCAAGAACAGCGTAATGACGAAGAAAACGACAATAGGGTAATTAAGGTGGATCGCAATGACGGCGAGGCTTTCCGAATACGACCAGGCCGGGCCGCCGAGAAATGACAAGGCGCTGACGTAGGTTGCGATCACAGAAATTCCGATTGCCCACCAGGGCGTTGTTCTGCGCCCGAGGTAAAAGTCTTCTGCCGTGTCTACCCTTTTGCTTAATACCCAGCCCAGCAAGAGGTTCAACAGGACATACGCGATCAGTATCGACCAATTGAGAGTTCCAAAATTCGACATACTTCCCCCGGTATTATTATCTAGTGTGCCGTCCAGCCGCCGTCGACTTTGAGGCTGTGACCGGTCACCATTCCTGAGCTTGGTGAGACGAGGTAAAGCACGGCCGCAACGACGTCGTCGAGGCTGGCCAGTTTCTTGAGCGGGATCATGCCCATTACGAACTCCCGAAACTCCGGATCGTCAAGCATGGGCTTGGTTAATGGTGTCTCTACAAATGTCGGTGCAACCGTGTTGACGCGTATGCCGTACGGCGCGAGCTCGACGGCCATCGCTTTGGTCAGGCCTTCAACAGCGTGCTTTGTCATGCAATAAACCGTTCGTTTTGGCGAACCGACGTGGCCCATCTGCGAGGACATATTGACGATCGAGCCCTCGATACGCTGCGCGAGCATCGCCCTTGTCGCCGCTTGCGCGACGCGAAAGGCGGCACGGACATTCAATCCAATGACAAAGTCGAGCGACTCGGTATCGACGTCAAGAAATGACTGCGGTCGGTTACCGCCCGCATTGTTGACGAGAATACTCAGGCCTTCGATCGCCTCTATGCGCGCAATAAGCTTGTCATCGGTGACGTCAGCGGCCCAGGTATCGATGCGCCCTGATGGATGTGCGCGCAGTCTGGCAAGATCGTCTTCCGAACGCGCCACGCCGATAACGCGGGCACCGGCGTCAGCTAGCCCCTCGACGCAGGCGCGTCCGATACCGCGCCCTGCCCCCGTGACGAGGGCGACGTGTCCTTCAAGCGCCGCTGACATTCGGTTCCCCGGTTTGCATCCGCATGCAATACTGCCTAGCATCGACTGCAATTGGAAGCGAAGTACAATAAGAACCGCATGAGCAAAGCCGCCAAAACCAGCAGTAGCAACGATAAGACTGGGCGCAGACGCGCGACTTCCTACGACGTTGCCGAACTTGCGGAAACTCGGTTATCGGCCGAATGCCATTGCGCGCGGACTGATCACACAAAGATCGAACATGGTTGCAGTCGTGATCTCCAAGCTGACCAATCTCTACTACCCCGAAGTACTCGTGCAATTGACGCAACGTTTTTCTGAGCATGATGTGCGGGTGCTGTTGTTTGCGCTCGAACGTGAGGGCGATACCGGTACGGTCCTCGAGCAGATGCTGCAGTTCCGGGTTGACGGCATCCTGACTGCAGCGATGTTTACGCCCGAGCAACTCAAAACGGTCAACAATGCACAAATCCCGATTGTGTTTTATAACCGCACGCTGCAGGACCAGCTGGTCAGCTCAGTTCGTTGTGACCAGGAGGAAGGCGAGCGCTGGCTCGTCGATGAACTCGTCAATGCAGGTCACATGTCATTTGGCATCGTCGAAGGGCCGCCGGACTCAGTGGTCGGCATCGAACGTAAGATGGGCGCGCTCAATGAACTGTCGGCGATGGGCATTACCGACATTACGACCGTAAGCGGTGACTTTGGGTACGAAACTGGTCGCGAGAGTTTCGCACAGCTGGTGCAAAAGCGCGGCAGCCCGCCGGACGCCGTCATCGCCGCCAATGATGTCATGGCAATCGGCTGCATTGATGAAGCGCGCGAAGCATTCGCATTGAAGGTACCTGACGATATTTCAATTGTTGGCTTCGACGGCGTCGGTCCCGCGCGCTACGCCGCCTATGACGTTACGACGGTTCGCCAGCCTGTGGATCGCATGACCCAGTCCGCGGCGTCAATGCTGATCGAACGCATCGAAAACCCGGAACTCTCGCCAGAGAAACGTGCGTTCTCCGGCACGCTGATTCGCGGCGGCTCGGCGCGCCTTCGCTCCGAAGACTCTTAGCAAGAGTTGCACGTGCCGGCAGAGAATATCTTGCTGCTGCCAGGCATGATGTGCGACGAGCGTCTCTGGTCGCATCAAATTGCTGCGATGTCGCTTCCCGTGTACGTCGCGGATTTGTGTAAATCCGATAATCTGGGTGAGATGGCTCAGCAGGTTCTTGCAGAAGCCCCGCCGCGGTTTGCACTCGCGGGCCTGTCGATGGGTGGAATTCTGGCCTTCGAGATCTGGCGGCAGGCGCCCGAACGGGTGACGCATCTGGCACTACTCGACACGAATCCGCATCCGGATGCTCCGAGCAAGAAAGCGCTGCGCTTCGAACAAATTGCGGCTGCCGCGTCCGGCAGGCTTGATCAGCTCGTCATAGAATCACTAAAGCCGCTTTACCTCGCTGAAAAGAATCGCGACGATGAAGCTATTCTAGAAACGATTCTCGATATGGCACTTAAGCTTGGCCCAGAGGTCTTTGAGCGACAGTCTCTGGCCGTAATGAATCGTCCCGATAGCACGCAGACTCTCGCGACTATTTCTTGCCCAAGCAGCGTAATCTGCGGTCGCGAGGATACTATTTGCCCGGTTCGATTTCACGAGTTGATGGCGCATGAGATCCCTGATGCCAATCTTGTCGTGATAGATGACTGTGGCCATCTGTCGGCGATGGAAGCGCCCGTAGCGGTCACAGAAGAACTCTTGCGCCTTTTGGCACAATAAAAAGAACAGAGGTATTGGAATGCAATCAAGTTCGAACAGAATTCTTACGACTCATGTCGGCAGCCTGCCGCGATCCCAGGCCGTTACCGATGTGGTTTTTTCTCAGGAAAAAGGCGAAGAAGTTGCGAACGCCGACACGATCATTCGCGACGCCGTTAACGATGTGGTCCGACAACAGGTGCAATCCCGCGTTGACGTGGTCAGCGACGGTGAAATGAGCAAGATTAGCTATGCAACTTACATCAAAGACCGCATATCGGGCTTCGACGGTGACAGTGATCGCGAGCCTCCCAGTGACCTCGAGGAGTTTCCTGGCTTTCTCGAGCGCCAGGCGCGCTCAGGTGGCACGCCAACCTACCGACGGCCCTGCTGCGTTGGTGACATCGCGGTTAAGGACATGGGGCCCGTGAAAGTCGATATTGACAATCTGCTGGCCGCCGTCGCCGAACACAAGCCGACGCAGGGCTTCATGAACGCAGCCTCGCCCGGCGTCATTGCGCTGTTTCAACCGAACAAGCACTACGCGACACATGAGGCCTACCTCGAAGCGCTCGCCGATGCCATGGCTCACGAGTACCGGGCTATCGTCGACGCCGGCATTGTGCTGCAGCTCGACTCCCCGGACCTTGGACTCGGCCGCCACATGATGTTCAAGAATAAGGGTGACGAGGAATACCAGTCGCTCGCGGCGATGCACGTAGCAGCGCTGAATCATGCACTGGCGGGCATCCCGAAGGACATGGTTCGCCTGCACGTTTGCTGGGGAAATTATGAAGGGCCTCACCATCACGACGCACCGATGGAACTTGTCCTGCCAATCGCTTTGAAAGCAAACGTCGGCGCCCTGCTCTTCGAATCGTCCAACCCGCGCCATGCGCATGAGTGGCAGACCTTTGCGGACGCCAAACTGCCCGACGATCTCATTCTTGTGCCCGGCGTCATCGATTCAACCACGAACTTTGTCGAACATCCGAAGCTCGTTGCAGAGCGCATAGAACGGTTTGCCAACATTGTCGGTCGTGAACGTGTCATCGCGGGCAGCGACTGCGGCTTCTCGACATTCGCCGGTTTCGGCGCTGTCGACCAGGACATCGTTTACGCAAAGCTCGCGAGCATGGCAGACGGCGCCGCGATCGCCAGCGAAAAACTGTGGAGATGATGTGATGGAACGCAATACCGATACATTTCGCCAACGGCTGACCGGCGGCAATCCGCTGATCGGCACTTTCTTGAAGACGCCGTCGCCGATCGCCGCCGAGGTTCTCAGTCTCTCTGATCTCGACGTATTCTGCATCGATACCGAGCATGCGCCGTTCGGGAGACTTGAGACTGATCTCTGCATTAGTGCATTTCGCGCAGCCGATCGGCCAAGCCTCGTACGCATCGCAGACGATTCGCCGACAGAAATTCGATGTGCGCTGGATAGCGGAGCTACCGGAATTCTCGTGCCGCATGTTACGAGTGCGGAGCAGGCAGAAGCGATCGTCAAAGCCGCTCACTTCGGCGATGGCGGACGCGGCTACGCCGGATCATCACGTGCGGCGGAGTACACGACGAAGTCCATGGCCGATCATATCGCCGATAGCCGTGAGCGTACGACAGTTATCGTGCAGATCGAAGATATTGCTGCGTTGGAGCATGTCGCCCAGATTGCGGCTGTCGAAGGCGTCGACGCTTTGTTCGTCGGGCGCTTCGATCTTGCCGTTGCGATGCGAAAAAGCGCATCGGATAAGGAAGTTATCGCGACTGTTCGGGATATTTGCGCAGCCGGGCAAAGTGTTGGCACAGCGGTTGGGATGTTCACGTCAAACCTGGATGAAATCCCCGACTGGCGGGAAGCCGGCGCCAGCCTGTTCTTGCTAAGTTCCGATCAGTCGATGATGCTGTCCGGGGCGAACGCATTGGCTCAGGCGATTCGGTAGAAACTACGGGCCGTATCGCCAAACAACAGCTGCTGTTCCGGTTCGCCAAGTCCCGCCGAGATTTCCTCGTACGCACTCCATACCTTGCTGTAACTCGCGTGCAGCTTGTCGACTGGAAAGTTCGACCCGAACATGGCGCGCTCAACGCCAAAGATCTCTATACAGGACTCGACGATTGGACGAATCGAATCGACGGTCCAGTCATGATTGAACATGCCGAGGCCGGATATCTTGCAATACACGTTGGGTAACGATGCCAACAATCGAAGTCCTTCACGCCATGATTCGATGCCTCCCTTCGACTGATCCCATGGCGAGCCGCAGTGACACAGCGCAACGTCTGTATTGGGCGTGTCGGCCAGCACCTCGGCGACGCGCGGCACTTGCCGCGGTGTCAGCTGCAGGTCGAATGAAAGCCCGAGCTCGCCAAGCAGAGCGAGATTCTCACGCCAGACGGGGTTGTCGACCAACCCGCCGCTGCCGGTGATCGCGTCTTCCTCGGCGGATCGACCCACGATCTGGCGCGCACCCCTGAGACGTGAGAATTCGAGCTGCGAACCGAGGATCCTCGGGGCTTCGGGAGAATCAAGTTCGCAGAACGCAACGATGGCGCTTGGTAAGCCCATGTCATCGCCCGTCTCTTGCAGCCATGCCGTTTCTTTGACCTCATCGCCGGGCGCAACGCCAACCTGCACATGTACCGACGCCGCAAGCTCGTAGTCGGCGGCATCGTCGCGAAGGTCCGCAACGAGATAGTTTTTCTGGATGGGCGTCGGGTCGCCGAAAAATCGTCTTACACCACGCGCCATAAGCCACGGATAGTGGCAGGCATCGAGATCCCAGAGATGGTGATGCGCATCAACTATGCGTCGCATCAGTCGACCAGTGTCTGACTCAGTACGGCAAGATCATCGAAGATCGTCATTTCCGCCGAGATTCGGTCATTGATGCAGCGCCAGTGCGTGACGCCCATGATAAACATCGGTTTTCCGGTGGGTTGGACACCGAGTACCTCGCCCCGATGCTCGCCTGCAGCCGTCCACCTGACCGCGATATCAATGCCGTTCTCGGCAAAGGGTTGGCTCGACACATGATCGACGCTGAAATGAGCATCGCCCATGATTCGGCGCAGGTTTTCGTAATAGCCGTAGACGTCACCGCGACCCGAATAATGTCGGAGCGGTGAGCGATGCAACACGCTGTAGGGCGCGTGCGTCGTGTCGAAGAGTGTCCGGTCACCGCGCCAGCAGCTTTTCAAGACACGCCACGCAAATGCCGTCGGATCTTCGCGCGGCGTCACGGGCCGATCTATCGAATCAGGCTCCTGCGCGCCTCGAACCCGTAAAGTCTCGGACGCGATCCATTCGTCAAGCTCCGGGCTGCGCCGTTCGGCCATATTTCGGGCCGCAGAAACCGGTTCAGCGCCAAGCTGTGTCGCTAGCGTCATGTTATCGCGCACAAGCCATTCCTTGACGATCATGCCGTCTTCAATAACGCAATCGGCGATATTGGTCATGCGAATTCTTACGCCCGTCGCGGGACCGTAAACGGTCGGGCCTTTGTTCGTCGCGAGGCTTAGCAAGCGGTGCGAGCTGTAGTAGCCGTCTTCGCGGTTACCTGACCAAATTACGTTTTCGGCCAGCAGCAGCCGATCCGGAAACCCTTTCAAGGTCTGGCGTGTACCCTCCACGACTTCAGCGGCGCTGTGGGTGATGCCGTCGAGTCCCCACACAATTGAATCCGGGGCATAGTACTGATGAATCAGCTCGACCCCGCCTTCTTCCCATATCTCGAACGTGATGCCGAGGATGAAATCGACAATGTCGTCGTCAACGCTGTAGGCGCCTTTTTTCTGGACACTCATGGCCTGGTCGGCCTCCCTGTTGTTATTTGTCGCAAGGGCGCAGATTGTACTGCGAATGCAACATGTATTCCCAACAAATTCTGTACTTATAACGCTCCGCAGTCCATCAGCATAGATTTTCTTGAATTCAATTTGCATTCGAAGTACATTCGGCCGCACTATTTTGTACAGATCCCCCAGACAGGTAGATCAAGCGCATGGCGCAGTCCGCAGAATCCACAGTCACCAGCGCCAAACTCGAGGCAGAACGTCTTGTGCGCTACGCCGAACTTCGCCCGTGTACGACGGCGTTCATCGACA
>CAMYMP010000006.1 GCA_947259435.1 uncultured Woeseiaceae bacterium | reverse complement strand
GTGTCGGTGAGGATGATCTCGAGTGAGTACGCTGG
Source organism: uncultured Woeseiaceae bacterium (assembly GCA_947259435.1). Next base: position 6,649 of record CAMYMP010000006.1, on the reverse strand, counting down.
CGATGCGAAAATAACGCAGGTGGCCAACGCGAATGATCGGATCTTGTGTTTCATTTTCGGCTCCCGATGAGAGTTTGTTAATTGTTGTTTACGTCGATCGCCGCACGAGCCGACAATCCCCCGTAACTTCACCGTATATCAATGCAATAAGCGTGCCGAAAAAGAAAGGGCCCAATATTCAAAGGATTGTGGGCGCCGCGCGGGGCCGCGTTGCGGAATTTGTAAGATTTTTCGACGTCGCCGGCGGCCAGGCGGGCCTCAGCAGCTGGTGCCGTCGACGATGCACGACAGCTGATCTTCGTAGCCGCGGGCCTGCTCGGGCTTGTTCCAGCCCTCGTAGAACTGGACGGCGCGTTCCAGCGCCATGCGGTGATAGATGCTGCCGCCGCGTGCCGCCGCAATCACGTCGATGCTGTCAACGATCAGCGGTTCCGCCTCGGCGAAGCGCCCGAGGCCCGCGAGGCTGCGGCCGCGAACGCTGCGTGCCACGGCCGCGCGCCAGTGATCCGGATTAAACAGCGTGGCATAAGCAGCCGCCGCGTCGGCGGCGAGCGGTTCGGCCTCGGCATAATTGCCGAGCCGATTGAGCAGGTCCGCCAGGTTGTTCTTGCTGTTGGCCACGTCGTGGTGATCCTCACCGAGCTGCTCGACACGGATGGAGAGCGATTCCCGAAAGAACGGTTCGGCGCGATCGTAGTCACCTTTGAGAAACAGCATGGCGGCCATGTTGTTGATAGCTCTTCCGGTGCTGATGTGCCGCTCGCCGAGCAGCGATTTGTGCAGGTCGACGGACAGCGCGAGCACGGGTTCCGCGTCGTCGTAACGGCCTCGCTGCAGCAGAAACACGCCCAGGCTGTCGTTGACCCTTGCGGTCAGCATGTGCTGTCGGCCGACGCTTTGCTCGAGCATGTCGAGTGATTCACGGTACAGCGTCTCGGCCAGCTGTACCTCGCCGGCCGCGGCCACGACGCCCGCGAGTTGCGCCTGCGTCTCGGCGACAAACGGATGGCCGTCGGGGTACAACTGTTTGAAGATGGAGAGAGACTCGGTAAGTGCCGCGCGCGCCTCGTCCATGCGGCCTGCATCGTCATAGACCAGGCCAAGGTCGTTCAGATTCGAGGCAACCTGCGGGTGCATGTCGCCGTAAAGCCCGCGGAAGTTTGCGAGTGACGCCTCGAACGCCTGTTCGGCCTCGTCGTTGCGGCCGGTGGTGTGATACAGGCTGCCAAGGTCTGACTGCACCGCGGCGCGTTCGGCATCGGCGTCGAAGTGTTGTTCGTGGATCGCGAGCGCTTCGCGCAGCGCGTCCTCGGCTTCCTCGTATTTGCCGCTGTAGTACCGCGCCATCCCGAGGCCGTGCAGACTGTGAGCAAGGTCGGGATCGGATGCCGGCAACGTGTCCCGCCGAATAGCCAGCGCTTCCCCGTGCAGATCTTCGGCGCGCTGATAGTTGCCGCGCAGCCGGGCGAGTTCGGCGACTTCGAACAGCACCTCCGCGACTTCCGCGCTGTGTCGGCCGTACAGCGCCTCTGATTGCCCGAGCGCGTCATCCAGCAACGGCTGGGATTCCTCGAACAGTCCGAGGCTAGCGTACACGCTGCCGATCGTGTGCATCATCGCCGCCTGGACTTGCGGTTCGCCGCCGAGTTCCATGCGGATCCGGTCCGCGCCGCGGTCGAGGATCTCGCGCGCGCGTATCGAATTGCCGCGCGCTTCCGAAGGGTCCGAGACCCGAAACAGTTCGACCAGGAAATCCGACGTCTGTCTGGCGGTTTCGGCTTCCCGTACCGCGATTCGTTCGGCGTTGGTCGCGCGGACGAAGCCGATGGTTGCCGCCGTGGCGCCTGCCAGCACAGCGATGAGCGCCACGACGGCGGCCAGGACCGCCGTCTTGTTACGCTGTACGAAGCGCCTCATCAGATAGCCGGGGCTTGGCGGGTGAGCCAGAACCGGTTCGTGATTCAGGTCGCGCCGGCACTCCATCGCCAGCGCATTGGTCGTCTCGTAGCGGCGCGTGCGATCTTTGGCGATTGCCTGCATGACGACCCAGTCGAGGTCGCCGGCGAGCTCGCGCCGCAGTTCGTTAAGGTCCGTACCTCTCGCCTTTGCGACCTCGCCGGCCGTGTCGCCGAGGTTAGTGATGCGCGTGCTGGGCTTGGACGGTTCACTCTCAAGCAGTGCGGTGCGTATCGCCTGGTCGCTGGCGGCAGCGACGTCCGTTGGCAGCGCCCCGACCAGCAGCTCGTAGAGCACAACGCCGAGCGAATACACGTCGCTGCGTGTGTCGACGTCCAGCCCGGTCACGCCGGCCTGCTCCGGGCTCATGTACTGCGGCGTACCGATGATCTGCCCGATCTTGGTGTACAGCGTAAGCTCGGTCATTGGCGTTGCCGTCGCTTTGGCAACGCCGAAATCGATGATCTTGACCACGGGTTCGCCGTCCGTGACGGCGACGAGGATATTGGACGGCTTGATGTCCCGGTGGATCAGACCTTTCTGATGTGCATGCTGCACGCCTGCACACACGTCCAGGAACAGTTTGATGCGCTCCCGCGTGGAGAGCTTGTTATCGTCGCAATAGTCGGTGATGGGCACGCCCCGCACGCGCTCCATGACGAAATAGGGCCGGCCTGTTTCGGTGATGCCGCCGTCAAACACTTTCGCAATATTGGGATGGTCGAGGACCGCGAGCGCCTGCCGCTCCGATTCGAAGCGCGCGACGATCTGCTTGGAATCCATGCCGAGCTTGATGATTTTGAGAGCGACCTGACGCTTCACCGGCTCTCGCTGTTCGGCGAGGTATACGACGGCCATGCCGCCCTCACCTAAAACGTCCAGAATAACGAACGGACCAATCGTATCCGGGTGCTGTTCGTCCTTTGTTGTGGTGTCGTCTCGCTCACTCATTAGGCGAATCCATACAGACGATATGGCGTCGCTCACAGTATAGACAAGGCGCGTACTCTAGCCACTTTTGAGCAGCCACCCGGCGATACCAGCGGACAAGGCTATGCTCAGCGCCAGGCCGAGAAGCAATAGCAGATGTCGTTGCCGCGGCGACATTTTGGATCGGGCGCTTTTTTTCCCGTCTTCCGTGCGCCGCAGTCGTCCTTCATGCCACTCGTAAACCCAGGCTAACGCCAGGATTAGTGGAAACCCGGCTAACGATGCGATGACGAGCAGCTTGTACAGCCAACCGGGTGAATCGAGCGCAGGTAGTACGAGGTCCGCGACCTGCAGCACGACAAATATCATCGCGGCATACGCAACGGCGGCCCGATAGACTTTGCGGGTCCGCAGCTCGCCCATAAAACTGGTCAGCGCGCGCGGCAAGGGGACTTCCGCCTGAGTTTCCGCAAGGTTTTCCGACGCATGCTGTTTGCTGCCTGCGAAACGCCTGGCGAGGCCCTTGGATTCCGGGCGGTTCTCCGGCTGCTTGGAGAGGCACCGCTTCAGGATGTTGCTGAGCTCGCGTGGAATGCTCGGCATTCTGTCGTGAAGGTCTATGGGTGCGCGGCGAAGATGCGCTGCACTGACGCTTGTGATCTCCGAATCGCCGAACGGTCCTGCCAACGTCAACATCTCGTACCCAAGGATGCCCAGCCCATAAATATCGGACTGCGGCGTCAGAACCTCTGCGCGCAGTTGTTCCGGACTCATGTAAGTCGGATCACCGAGCCGATCGCCCTCGCGCGTCAATCGCGTGACCGACTCGCTACCGGATTCCAGAATTCCCGCGATACCGAAGTCCGTCAGGAACGCGGTGTTGCTTCCGGATTCGATCAGTACGTTGGTCGGTTTGACGTTGCGATGAATGACGCGGCACGCGTGCGCGGCTGCAAGTGCCTCGGACAGTTGCGCGAGAACTTTGATAGCGCTCGGCACGTCCAGTCGGCCTTGACTGCGAAGTACCTGCGCCAGATTGCGTCCTTCGATGTACTGCATCTCGATGAACGGAGTGTCGTTCTCGAGCGTCCCCACCGCATACACTGAGGTTACGTTCGGGTGGGATATTCGGGCGGCAGCCTGTGCCTCGCGGACGAATCGTTTCCTGTTTACCGGATCGGCAGCCAGCTCACCCCGCAGGACTTTTATCGCAACCAATCTTTTTAGCGAGGTATTTCGAACGAGAAATACGTGGGACATCGACCCCGTTCCGAGCAGCCGAACGAACGCAAAAGGCGGCGGCAGCGTTGCGCCGATTGCATCAAAGAACGGCTTCTCGTCAGCTGTTGAAATATCGAAGACCTGCTCAGTCGATTTTTTGCATCAACACTCGGCCGGTTCCGGTTTTCTGTCGCGCACTTTTGCGTCCGCATCGACACAGTGCGACAGATGCCAGAATCCACAGGAACAAAGGTGCCGGGGCGCCGCCGCCTTTCGACTTTTTGGCGCCGCCGCCACCGCCAGGCGTAAACACGCTGACCGAACCCCCACCCGTGTTATTGCTGGTCATCGTATCGGCCTCGGCTGAGGAAACTGTCACAACAAAATTCTTGGTTCCGGTCGTTACGCCTGTGACATCGATGCTCAGAGCCGTGTCGGACTGTCCAGCCAGGTCGCTTCCGGAGCAATCGACGCGCTGGTCCGCAACCGTGCAGCTGCCAAGGGACCAGCTCGCGCTGTTCGGCCGCAGACCGTCATCCAACGTCGCGGCCAGAGTTACACCAGTGGCGTCTGTCATCGACAGGTTGTCGATTGTCGCGCCGATTGTAATGTTTGCATTAACTGCAACAGACGTCGACGATGCGTTTCGTACCGCCAGGTCGACGGCGGGATCGACGACGATTGCGACGGCGTCTGTGTTGTTGCCCATATTGTCATCAACGTCGGCCGAGACCGATGCATTGATCGTACCCGGACCGACGGTGTTCGGCGTCGTCGTAATAATTACGTTTCGAGCGCTCGAACCGGGGATGTCGCCCAGTAGGCAACTGACTGTGCCCGTGCCGGTGCTGCAACTTCCTGCACTCGGCACGACTGCGTCCAACGTCAAATTCGCGGGCAGAGTGACGTCTGCAATTACATTGGTCGCCGTCGACGTGCCGATATTGCTGACGTCGAAGGTGACGTCCCTGGGCTGCCCAAGCAGAAACTCCGGGGGCGCGCCCGACAGCCCGATTATCACGTCAACAGACGGGAGCGGCTGAATGCACGTTGCGGCAGCGATATCGTCCGCCATCTGCAAGATGCTGCAAGACGAGAACTGATCGGATGAGCTTACGGTTGGCGACATCAGGAAATCACCCATTTCCGACGCGCAGGGTGAACCTGCTTCGCCGTCGTGTGGCGCACCGAAGTTGTGACCAATCTCGTGTGCCGCGATCAGGCTGTCGGTCGTGGCGCCACGCCTGCCCTCACTGAGCCCCGCGCCAAAAATAGACGAACACAGTGCGCCTGAATACGCTATGCCGACGGTGGACGTATCGAGATCCCTGCCCGTGTAAAGATGTGTCAGACCCTGGCTCACTTGCGCCGGGTTCGCCGTGCGGTAACTGGAGACATCACCGAGCAGCAGCCCCGGAACGGTGGTATCGGAGAACGGGTCGGCCGCGTCTGTGAATACCTCGAGTTCGGCCAACCGAATCTGAATGCCGAGCTGCTCGCTGTAGATGCCGTCTACATTATTGAAGCGAGTGATGATCGCGTCTTCCGCCGTGGCGCCGATACGCTGGAAGAACTCAAAGTCACCGGCAGCGCCGAGGGTAAGCTCCTCGGTTGCCCCGGGCCCGGCCACTCTCGCGCTGCCCAGTTCTGCAGCGAGCTCCCGGTACATGGCTGCCGCACTGCCGTTACCGATCGAAGCACCGCAACTCATGGCGCCAGGAGCGACAAAGGCATCGGCCAGCCGGTAGATGATTGGCTCGGTAATCGCCAGAGTGCTGTCTCCGGGCCGCTCAATGGCATACATCTGTTCGCCATCCCAGATAAGGCCGGCCGGCACGCCTTCCGCGAGGACGATGCGGACCCAGGAATCCGGATTACCCGCGAGCCTGCCGCGATAGATGCCAAGACGCTCGCCGAGCGAACTGCGAGTCGCCGCCGAGATCAAGCCTTCGTTCGGCTCGAGCTGCAGATTAAACTCGGTGCCCAGCGCGTCGAAGCTAAGCATGACCGGCTGTGACGCCCCGTCTTTCTGCTGCCCATACGACGTTTCACGGGCAATACCGATCCTCTGCAGCGGCTCGTAGTGCGAGACAGTGACGCCGCTCGATTCGCCTGCGTACAGCATCGGCGACAGACCCAGCAGGGCACCCGCCGCAATCGTCATAAATAACTTCATAATCGTTCGGTTCCGATCGACACGCTTTTCATTCACTTCAAGATTCGCAAACTGCGCCGAATTGAATACAGCAAAAACGGTGTACTCCCAGAGTTCCACCACGTGCATGGTCGTATCAGTATACTATTGGATGGGTGAGTTGGCGGGCGTCGTTCAATAATAGAACTTGTGCTTCCCAGGCAGATTACGCAGCCAGGCTGCAGTGCCGCCGTCTGCAGGCCTTTGCTCTCCTTCCTGGCGTCCTCGATTGAAAAGCTCGGGCCCCACGTTCATCAACTGCATTATGTGAATATCAGATCATGAAGGATTATTCGCAATATATCGCAGGCCACGAAGACGCCATGCGCGGTAGCAGCGCTATGTTCG
>CAMYMP010000005.1 GCA_947259435.1 uncultured Woeseiaceae bacterium | reverse complement strand
GCGATGCCTACGATGATTTTCGGCACTTTCGTGAAGACTTTGATAAACGGCATGGAAAAACCATTGACGGGGCCATCCGCCGCGACCGTCTTGATCGCAGGCGCCAGCAACTGCATCAGCGCATGTTGCGGCGTTCACAACGGAGTAAGAAGGCTGCTATCTGGTAGCGCCGGATTTCACCGCCATCGATCAGTAGCGCAACAGGACAGACCCCCAGGTAAATCCGCCTCCGAAGGCTTCCATCAATAACAACTGGCCGCGCTTGATGCGCCCGTCACGTACGCCGACATCAAGCGCCATTGGCACTGAGGCGGCCGAAGTGTTGCCATGATCCTGCACCGTCAGTATGACTTTCTCCATGGGCAAGTCCAGACGTTTCGCAGTCGCCTGAATAATTCGGATGTTCGCCTGATGGGGAATCAGCCAGTCCAGCTCACTCTGATCGATGCCGGCTTTTTGCAGCACTTCCGTCGCGACATTACCCAGGGTCTTGACGGCGACCTTAAAGACTTCATTACCCTTCATAATGATTGCGGCAGCGTCGGTTCCGGCTTTGGACAGTTCTTTTGACACGCCCACCGGATAGTAAAGCAGGTCTTTGTACTGGCCATCGGCACCCAGGTGGGTCGCGATAATGCCGGGTTCATCGGAGGGCTGGACGATGACCGCGCCCGCGCCATCACCGAACAGCACACAGGTATTGCGGTCAGTCCAGTCGACGAGTTTCGTGATGCATTCAGCACCAATGACCAGCGCGCATTTTACCTCACCCGATTTGACGAATTTGTCGGCAGTCGTCAGCGCATAGATAAAACTCGTACACGCCGCTTCCATACCAATGCAGGGACATGCCGAAATACCAAGTCGCTGCTGTACAAGTGTGGCGCAATTTGGAAAGACCAAATCCGGGGATGTCGTGCCGACGATGACCATATCGATGTCGGTGCATTCATCACTTGTATCGACCATCTTCTCGAGATCAAAGTTGGTCAGGACCTTCTCGGGCAAGTAACGACCCGTTCCGGCGATCCTCGTGTACATCATGCGGCTTCCTGTTGCAGCAGGTTGCCGATCTGCTGCGGTACCTGATTTTGTACCTCGACCACGGCAGTTGCAATTGCGTGTTCAAATGCGAACGAATCGGCGCTACCGTGACTCTTGATGACAATACCATTTAGGCCAACGAGTGTCGCACCATTATATTTGCGCGGATCCATTCGACCCGCCAGGTGGTTCAACACCGGACGTGCCAGCATCGCCTGAATCCTTGCGAACAGATTGCGTGTAAAGGCCCTTCGAAGGTGGTGCACGACCAGGTCGGCCGTGCCCTCCATCGTCTTGAGAGCAACGTTGCCGGTGAAGCCATCCGTTACAACCACGTCGGCTTTGCCTGAAAACAACTCGCTGCCCTCGATGAATCCACTATAGTTCAACGTGCTCGCACTGAGCAACGCGGCAGCATCTTTGACTGTGTCATGACCCTTGGAGTCTTCTGCGCCGATATTCAGCAATGCGATGCGCGGATTTTCGATCCCGGTGATGTCCTGGGTGACAATCGAACCCATAACCGCAAACTGAAACAGATGCTCCGCCGTGCACAGCGTGTTGGCACCAAGATCGAGCATATGCAAAGAACCACCCTTTGCAGGCAGCTCTGTGATAATCGCCGGACGAGCGATACCCGGCAGCATTTTCAATACAAACTTGGCTGTCGCCATCAACGCGCCGGTGTTGCCGGCACTTACGCATGCATCTGCTTTGCCTTCTTTGACCAGATTTATCGCAACACGCATCGATGAGTTTTTTTTCTTGCGCAACGCGTCTGCGGGTGACTCCGACATTGCGACCACCTCGCTCGCATGCACTATTGACAGCCGCGGCTCATCACCGATGATGCGCTTGGTGTGGTCCCATAGCTCATCCTCATCACCGACGATCAGGAGTTCGAGCCCGCCATGTTTGCGCAAAGCCTGGTGAGCTGCCCGCACGACAACCTCGGCGCCGAGATCGCCGCTCATAGCATCGAGGGATATGATCGAGTGTGTCGCCACAAAGAAAACGGACGCCGGCCATGACGGCCCGTTTACAAAGTGTACTTACTCGTTTTCGTCGTCGTGAATTTCCGGCTGCGAGACAACCTGCTCGCCACGGTAAAATCCGTCGGGCGAGACACGGTGCCGCAAGTGAGTCTCGCCGGACGTCGGGTCGACCGACATGGCAGGTTTTTTCAACTTGTCATGCGAACGCCGCATGCCACGTGTTGAAGGGGTTCTGCGACTCTTTTGAACAGCCATAATTTTCTCCAGTCACCATGACGCAGCAGCGTCATTAGTCAATTCAGTCATCTTGTTCCATCTGCGACTTTAATCCCGCAAACGGTCGTATTCT
>CAMYMP010000004.1 GCA_947259435.1 uncultured Woeseiaceae bacterium | reverse complement strand
GGCATCTCATCCGAGTCGCCGGTGGATTACTCCGACGTCGAGGTTGTGCGCGAGTTCGCGACGTCCAAAGACGGAACACGCGTGCCTGTCAACATACTGATGCCGCGCGGTACTCGGAAAGATGGTTCGAATGCCATCGTCGTCAACGGCTATGGTGGCTATGGCTTGAGCATTTCGCCGGGGTTGTCGATGTCGCGGCACATTCTTTTTGAGCACGGTGTCTTATTTGCGCAGGCCAATCTGCGTGGCGGCGGGGAGTATGGCGAAGAGTGGCACCTGCAAGGCAATCTGACCAACAAGCAAAACGTGTTCGATGATTTTGCGGCGGTTATCAGACATCTTGTCGCCGAGGGCTACGCGGATCCGGAAAGAGTCGCCATTGTCGGCGGCAGTAACGGCGGCTTGCTCATGGGCGCAACTGTGGCGCAGAACCCGGACCTTGCCGCGGCGGTCGTGTCTCATGTCGGCATCTACGACATGCTGCGAGTTGAACTCGATCCCAACGGCGAGTTCAATGTTCCGGAGTTCGGCAGCGTGCAGGATAGTGAACAATTCGAGGCCTTATACGCCTACTCGCCGTATCACAACATCAAAGACGGCGTTGATTATCCGCCGATCCTGTTACCGACTGGCGCGAACGACCCGCGCGTCAATCCGGCGCACAGCCGCAAATTTACAGCCCGGTTGCAGTCGGCACAGGGAGGCGAGGGCGTCGTGCTGCTGCGGACCAGCAGCGAGACCGGACATGGGGGTGGCACGCCACTTGATGAAGTGATCGAATTGATTAGCGATCAATACGCGTTTATTTTTCACCATCTCGGAGTGCCGCTGGACACGTCCTGAACGGAAGGTTGCAGGACGCTGCCATCTTATTTGAGCACGGCGCTCAGCGACACGAGGCAGTAGCTGAAGCATGAAATATCGTCATGTAGGCAAAGCAGGTATCCAGGTCAGCGAATTATCGCTGGGCTCGTGGATAACTTTTCACAACCAGGCCGGTCTCGAGGATACGGTTTCGATGATGGCGGCTGCGTACGACGCCGGCGTGAACTTTTTTGATAACGCGGAAGCTTATGCGCGTGGAAAGTCCGAGGAAATCATGGGCGCGGCGTTCAAGAAGCTCGGTTGGCGGCGCGGCAGCTACCTCGTGTCGACGAAGCTGTTTTGGGGATTCCACGATAACCCTAACGAGCGCAATACGCTCAATCGCAAGTACCTCATCGAAGCGATCGACGGTTCGCTAAAGCGCCTCGACATGGATTACGTGGACATGCTCTTTTGCCATCGTGCCGACCCGTCGACGCCTATCGAGGAAACTGTCTGGGCGATGCACAACATCATTGAGCGCGGCAAAGCGCTGTACTGGGGCACATCCGAGTGGGAGGCGGCGGATATCGTCGCAGCGATCGGCGCGGCCGAGCGCCACCATTTGCATAAACCGATCGTCGAGCAGCCAATCTACAACCTGTTTGACCGGCATCGCTTCGGCCCCGAATACGACGCTGTGTATCAGGATTACGGTTACGGCTCGACAACGTGGAGTCCACTGGCGTCTGGTCTGCTGACCGGCAAGTACAGTGCCGGCATCCCGAAGGGCAGTCGTGGTTCGCTGCAAGGGAATGACTGGCTCAAAAAAGAGCTGACCGATACAGAGAGATTAGCCAAAGTAGCGGCGCTGGAACCCATCGCCCGGCAAATGGGCGCGAGTCTTGCACAGTTCTCCTTAGCCTGGTGCCTGCAGAATCCCCGCGTGAGTACCGTCATGACCGGTGCCAGCCGAGTTGAGCAGGTGCACGAGAACATGAAAGCCATGGACTTTGTGGAAAGCTTCACGCCGGACGTGATGGCGGAGATCGACCGAATCTTCGACGCTGCGTAAGCAGCCGTAAGAAAAGGAGACTTCCTGCGCTAGTCGGACGTCGTGACCGGGTCCTTCTTTACGTACAAGCCCTCGAACCAGACGTTCCAGGTGTCCGTGGCATTGTCGAAAAGATCAAAGTGTTGAATGACCGAGCCATCCGCCTGCGGTGTCCAGATACCGCGGAACGCTGCGGCCGCAGCCCGGCCGTAGTTATAGATGTGTCCGGTCAAAACCATCGCGCCGTCTTCGTTCAGGCCACCCGCATAGTCAATCGAGTAACCATTGGCCACCCAGACCTGACGCCACTCGTCCTTGACCGGGTTGAAGTAGTTTATTGAAAACCCGCCGCCGCCTTGCGCCCCTTGCCATTCCTCTTTTAGCAGGCAGGAACTGTAGTGTTTCGTGATGGCATTGGTGCCTTGAAACTGGCGCGCCTCGTCGTTGGAATAGACCTTCCATTCACCAACCCAGAAGTCGAAGTCGGCAAAGCCAGGGTTGGACTCACAGTGGGGCGGTGGCGGCGCCGGTGGCGTAGCCGGCTCTTCCTGCGCCATCGATGTTGCTGCAGACGACAATATTACGGCTGCCAGTAAACTCGTTTCGACTAGTCGATGCATCTCTCATCCCCCGAGCGTTCTATATATCGACGATAGCCGTACAGACTTCCGCCACGACCTTAAGTTCCACCGGCACCGGACCCTTCGGCTAACGCACAGCTTGTAATTGCCGGTTCACCCCAGGAGTAGAGCACCGGCATCAAGGCGTTGTGCTCGGCAAGGATAGCCTCTTCGGACTCCGGCACGATCGACGTATCCTGAAATATCTCTGACAGTTCCTCTTGCATGCGCGGACAATCCAGTGCGTCGATGACTGATACAAGGTTTTCGAGCGCGTAGCTGCGAACCGTTCGACCGTCCGGAAGTATGTGTTGCCAATATTCTGCGGTGCTCATAAGAGCCGTGCGGTCTTCGTCTTGTTCGCCTGCGCCAACTGCGCTGTAAATCCGCGTCGGGTAGAGCACCCGCAGCGCATTCAGCGCCCGGGTTCGCGCGTGATCGAGCGCGGACGTTGTCTCTTTTTTTGGCAAGGGCCGCCGAATCACCTGACCTGACGTGTTCAGTTTCGCGACATGGGGAATTACGACACGCGTCTCAAAACTTGGACGGCTCAGAATCAACAAGTAAGCCTGACTCCGTTGGCAACCGCCGAGCAGTCCACGCTTGCCACGACCTAATCCCCGATGCATGGGAGCACTCGCGTAACCGGCTTCATCCGAAAACTCCGAGCTCACCGATTTGAAAGTGACCGGCGCCTCGCTGGCGGGCCCAGCGGTTTTTCTCGACACCGCAATCATGCTGCACTGAGACCGGCCGGGACCCGTCAGGCGAATGACCAGCGTGCCGGCGCGGGGCAGCTGCAGCTCATTATGCTGCGTGCCGTGTAAACGAACCCGAATGCGGTCATTCTCGTAGCGATAGGTCTCCCACCAGAGCGGGCGCAGGTAGACGAGCAGCACGACAAGCAGCAGCCCGACGGCCGCAAGGCCATATTTAACGATGGGGCGCATGCTCTGCATGATACCTGCTTGCAAACATGTTGCGGCCGGCAAGCTATACTCTCAGCGTGATCTGCCTTTATTTCGGGTGAGCGACATGACAAGCAAATACTTGATTGCACTTTTGACAGCATCCTTGCCGGGCCTCGCTATGGCTCAGGACGCCGGTTCGTACCAATGTTCTTTCGGTGAGCTGCAGCGACGCGTAGTAATACTGACCGAGCCTGGCGTATCGGTGCCCTGCGAGGTGCATTACTACAAAGATACGGAAGCCCCGGGCGAAAAACAGGTGTTGTGGAGTGCGACGAGCCAGCCGGGCTATTGCGAGAGCAAGACGGAGGAGTTCATAGCCAAGCTGGAGAGCTGGGGCTGGGACTGCGGGCAGGGTGAGAGCGCGACCCCGACGCCTGAGCCGGAAACTGACGACGCGGAGGTCGAACCGCCGGCCTATGATGACACGGACGTGCTTTCGCCCGGCGACCCGGCCAGTTCGTAAACGCGCCGTGCGTTAATGCGCGACTATTGAGTCTGCGCGACGACCGCAGGATCGACATGCGGCAGATGGTGTTCGCATTCTTCGGTCAGGTGCTCTGCATTCCTGATCCAGTTGCAGGTCTCGCAGGTGCAGGTCGTCTCATCGTGGCGCAATTCGCTGTGCAGTGCTTCGACGAGTTTGATGCCTTCACGCAGTGATGCGCTAAGGATTGCTGTCGTCTTGTCTTCGAAATGTCTGAAGTCCTGCAGGCACGTTTTCCAGCCGCAGTCGCTATCAAGGTTGCAATGGTTGCAGCGTTCACCGGTTGCGGCAAAAAGACTGTCGTGCGGGTAGTTGCCTTCTTCGATGAGTGAAACGACCAGCAACCTGGGATAGATGAGCGCTTCGATTAGTTTTTCTCGCATAACCATCTCCTCTGGACTGTGACCCCATAGTAGGCTGATCGATGGCTGTACTCAACCGACCCGGCGGGCCGTCGGGCAATAATTAAGGTAAATTGATGGCATGGACGAGTACCTGGCAGCCGCGATCGAGGAAGCTCGCAAAGGGCAGGCGGCAGGCGGCAATCCGATCGGTTCCGTGCTCGTCAACGATCGTGAGATCGTTGCGCGCGGCCATAACCAGCGCATGCGGAAAGGCAGCTCGGTACTGCATGCCGAAATAGACTGTCTGGAGAACGCGGGCCGTCTGAGCGCCGGCGATTACCGCAAGGCCGTTTTGTACTCGACGTTGTCACCATGCGACATGTGCAGCGGCGCCGTCCTGCTCTACGGCATCCCGAAAGTCGTTATCGGCGAGAACCGGACGTTTCAGGGTCCCGAAGACTATCTGCGGTCGAGAGGCGTGGAGCTCGAGATAGTGAACAATGAGGAATGCCGGCAGCTGATGCGCGACTTCATTGCCGCGAATCCCGCGCTCTGGTACGAGGACATCGGCGAAACCTAGCCTGTTCTGCACCGCGCAACGCGGCAAGTTCCTAGAAAAGTGCCCGTACCAGCAGCAGAAAGCCAATCGCCGCGAGCGGGATCCCCAGGGGTGCACCAATCACGCTGAGCGACACCGCAACGCCGGCAACCATCAAGCCGATACCCAGAACTGCACACAGTAGTCGGCCTACGAGGGCGAGAACAAACGTAACAAAGCGCCAGATTGCGTAGAACGGCCACAGGAGAATTGGCACTTTATTTTCGGCTGAGTCACCCACGACCTGATTATAGACGTCACAGCCGCGCCATTCCTTGGGGAAGGCAAAAAAAACCCCGCACGAGGCGGGGTTTCATAGAACGTGCTGCATGTCTTAATTACCGAAGTAGAACCGACCGCTCACCGAATACGTGGAGATGTCATCGCTGAATTCACCGCTGAGACCGAGCGACCACGTGTCATTGAAACTGTAAAGCCCACCGATTTCAAAGGCGGTATCATCACCCAGGTCACTGTAGTCAACTCGCTTGATGCCGCCATTCAGCTCGAGCTCGTCGGTTGCAGCGAAACGCACTCCAACACTGAGTCCGTATCCGCTGTCGTCAAAACTGCCTGGCCCGGCCGGGTTAAGATCGACTGACTCATACGACAATTTCGCAACCAGATCGACAGTCTCCGACAGGCCCATGTTGTAGCCGAAGCCGGCGCGTAAACGGGTCGCATCGGTGTCGGGTACGAGACCGCTTGCCTTGAGGTCTGCGATGTCGTAACCAGCGAACACATGAAAGCTGTCAGTGAACGCATACGAAGCGCCGAGCGTGAAGCCATCGCCGTCAATGCCCACAACATCGAAATCGCTGTTGGCGTAGCCGAGGTACAAGTAGTTGTAGTCAAAATCTTCTGCGCTGGCCGATGCCGAAAACGCGAGAAGCAAAACAAAAAGTGTTGAACGCAACATTACGTTCTCCTGATCATTGCCCAAGAGCCCCGCATGCTAGCGGGATTCGCAATAGTAAATGTGCCCTGGATCACATATTTGCTGCGCCGGCGGTTATTGTTAATTTACGGTCACAAAAACTGCGTATTTCAACAATTTCAGGGCGCTATTTGTTGTAGAAAAGCCACAGCGCTCTCTCGTATTGGAGTCAGTAGCATGCAAATTCGACTAACGTCCGTTCTCGCCTTGGTCCTGATATCGGCGCCGCTGCTTGCCGACGAACCATCGCTCGGCCCGGCCATCGACGGCTATGGCCCGACCTATCCAATCAATGACCGAGATGTCGCTCTGGAAGAGGGCTTCGTCTATCGCGTGGCTTTTGATGTGGCGACGTATTCTGACGATGTCACGTCATTGAACACCGGGCTCGTCAGCGTTGCCCGGTTTCTGAACATGCATGCGCGCAACGGTGTTGCGGTGAAAGACATGGACGTCGCCATCGTGGTGCACGGGCCTGCTCTGAAGAATATCTTGAACGATGATGCGTATCAGGCGCGCTATAACGCCGACAATCCCAATCTCGAACTCGTGATGAAACTGCACAACGCAGGTGTCAGGATTTACGTCTGCGGACAATCGATGGCCTTTGGCGGGATTGAAAAAAGTGAGCTCACACCGCCCATGAAAGTCGCGCTATCGGCAATGACAATGCTCACTGTGCTTCAATCCGAAGGCCATGCTGTGTTGTAATAGCGCCCGCCGCGCCCGTAGCTCAGCTGGATAGAGTACCTGGCTTCGAACCAGGTGGTCGGGAGTTCGAATCTCTCCGGGCGCGCCAAATTACAAAATGGGGCCATAGGCCCCTTTTTTGTGATTTGTCGTTTCGGATTACATTCGAACTCTAGAGTTCGACCGAATCGCGAAGCGATTCAG
>CAMYMP010000003.1 GCA_947259435.1 uncultured Woeseiaceae bacterium | reverse complement strand
GGGCAGACCGTGCCTCGGCGTCCGGGACGCCAATAACAATTTCAGAATAGGGCACTGTTTGCGCCTGGGTAATGCCCGTGCAGAGAAGCAGGGCCGTCGAAATAAAGCTGAAAACAGTCGCCAGAATAATCAAGATGCGCATGCCAATCCGAGCGGCTCCTTTGGGTCATTAGCAGACCATTTAGCTGATTCTAGTCTAACGTCTGCTCTACGGGGTAAAGCGGACGTTAAATTTGCTGGAAACCACGAAAACGACAGGCAGCATTCGGCCAGGATCGATAGTCCACGTCGCCTAAGCTCCTGCGGATGGCCTACGACTAAATTCCAGTTCTGAGATCAACTATTTTTCCGGAGGATTACCCTCCGACCGGCGGCAGAGTTTAGTAATCGCCCTTCAGAACGTCGCTGCTCCACGCCGTATCAGTTCAATCGATTAGTCTGACGCCCGTCGCACTCCTGCCTGGTCTCGACAGATATACTAGAGTCCCGGATCGAGTCCAGGCGCATCGCAATGGCATCCACTGCTACAGATTTTCAGAATCGCTGCGCGCGATGGCTGCTGCTGCTGACATTTATACACACGATTCCCGCTCTGTGGCTTACGCCTGTGGCCGGTGGCACCGCGCCTGTGGTTGCGTTTTTCGCCTTCGTCCTGGCGACCCTTCCACAGGTAACCCCGGGGGCAGTGATCTTTACGCTGATGGCGCTGGTGCCGGGTCTGCTTTATCTGGGGATTGGATGGCTGCTCGCATGGCTGCTGTCTCGAGGGCTACTTCGGCTCCCGAAGATCGTTAGCCTGTTTCTTCTCGCAGTCATTGTCGTGTCACTGCTGCTGAGCGTTTACCGGCCCATCTATTCCTCTGGTGGTCATAACGGGTCGTCCAGCTCCGATTTGTGGGGGTTGGTCAATGAATTTGGGTTGGAAGCCAGCATCACTGGTATCAAAGCCTACTGGGTTGCGTTGCACGGACTATTGGCGCTGCTTTTCGTTACCCAGTTTACGGCTGCCAATCATCCGTTCTTCGTTGTTGCTGAACGATACCGTAAACCCGCGTTTGCGGTGCTTGGCGCTGTAGCGCTGTTAGCGATCGGCTATCGCGGCCATCCGCTCTTTATCTGTCGACCGTTGGCCGGGCTGGGTGTTGCAACTGCACAAGTCTGCGTTGCCAGAGTAGGTGGCCGCGAGGCGAATTACTGGTATGAGCAAGCAGCCCGGCAAGGCAATGTCGAAGCGATCACCTGGATGGTTGGATACGCTTCTGGTGACGACAGAGCACGTTGGGTTCGCAAAGGTGCAGAAGCGGGTGATGGCGCGCTGCAATACCGTTTGTACCGAAGGTTGGCGCGTTCCGGTGACCCCGAGAATCTTGCGCAGGCGAATGATTGGCTGCAACGAGCCGCACAAAACGATTACCAACCAGCGCAGATAAAAAGGCTCGCACAGCTATATGTGGCGGCGAACCAGGGACAATCCAAAGGGCAGCTTGCTGCTTACCAGGCTCAACTCGAGCGGGCGGTACAACAAGGCTCGCGCGATGCAACAGCGCAACTTGCGCAGCACTACAGCGACGGCAGCATGGGGTATCCAGCAGATCTGGTGCAAGCACGGGCTCTTTATGTCGATTTGGTGGACGAGGGTGAGCCCTCAAAAGACGAACTGAAAATAGGTCACGACCAAGCCTTTTACGCTGCGCGAGTTGCAGAGGTAGACAGCTGGGCGCTTGGATTGAAGAACGATGACCCGGCGATTATGAAGTTGCTGGCCGAACGATATCTGCGTAGTCGCTGGCCTGGTGAAGGTGTAAAGGCGCGTGGCATGCAGCTAATGCAGTTGCTGGCGGATTCTGGGGACAAAGCTGTTCAGCAAGAACTGATGCTGGGTTTGCGAACTGGGTCGGACGGCATCGTGAAGGACCTCGACGCTGCAAATCGCATGCAGCTGAGCGCCGCAAATGCGGGCGAGGTGGATGCAATGGAGCGGGTTCGCGCCGGATATTTTAGCGGGCAGCAGGGCTATCCACTAGACTACCTGGAGAGTCGTCGCTGGATTGAGGCGCTGCTGAAGATGTATCGACACCGCTCGGATGAGGCCTCCCAGTCTAGAACCCGGCAGCTCAAGCGGGATCTTGCTTACATCGACCGAATTGAAAAGAACGCCGGTGGCACGCTATTGGCAAGACCACAGTTGGAACAACTGGGTGGCAAATCGGATGCGGCCTCTCATTATCAATTCGCCTTACAATTACTGTCGGGTCACGGCAGCCGCCGCCGTGCTGAGGCCATCGAACGCCTCAACAAGGCAGCCAGACTGGGTCATGGTGATGCCGCCTGGCGGTTGGTACAAATTTACGAGCGCGGCCTCCCCAATGAGATCAATCACTCAGCGGCGTTGCGAATGCTGCGGCTGGCTGTTGAGAACCACCAGTTTGATGCCTCGAAGGAACTCGCTTTCCGTTACGAAGATGGCAAGAAAGGCGTGGCTAAGGATCTAGCCAAGGCGGTGGCGCTCTACGAAGCGACACTAGCGGCTGCGAACGACAATCGCTATGGCTGGGATTTGGATCGGGACAATTACAATCATTTCGCGTGGGTAGAATCGCGACTAAGACAAGCGCGCGCCAAGCTCAAGGCTGAAATAGCCAGCAGGAACTAGAGGGGAGGCACCTTGCAGTGCAGCTTAGCGTTTGTTCGCGTATTAGCATTCTGCTCAGTCGGCCAGAAGCAGCCGCTCGTCGTCACAGAGATTTGACGCTCTTTGCATACTTGATGCATTCAGCAATCAACTCGTCCGGATCTCCGCCTTGGCGAGATACGGTTTTTCCCCAAACGTCGCTGCCCTCGACAAGCCATGCGTTGTTAGAGGTTTCCGTAGTCCTGAAGTACCAATTCGGCAATCGGCCCGCGATCGGATACGCCCTACGAATTTCTTGGTCAGACTTTCTTTCGACTTTTACTTTCATGTTTGAACCACAGATGGGATGACCGTCTGCTTTGGGTTAGTAGCAGTCAATCGGCAGTTTATCACCTGGCCCGCGACTGTCTTCTCGTTCGAGCGTACTTTTAAGACTGCCTCTAGTCAGATGGCCGGTCCTCCGTCGATATTCCTCGCCTGATGCGCCGCACCAGCCACCAAACACCAATAACGACGATAGGGACGGTAACCCCGGTACCGATTATTGGATCGACAGGCCAGCCGGCCGCCTGTCCTGCTTCCAGACCGTATCTGGTAAGTCCGACCATGTAGTAGCTGATCGCAGCGACCGAGAGACCCTCGACGGTTTGCTGCAATCTCAGTTGCAGCTGGCTGCGCCGATTCATTTGCGCGAGTACCTTCTGGTTCTGCGATTCGAGCGTGACATCCACCCGGGCACGCAACAGGTCAATGGCCCGATCGATTCGACGTGACAGGCTCTCGAGCTGGTTCTCAACCGCTTGACAGGTCCGCATGGCGGGCAACAGGCGTCGTTCGAGGAATTTCGTCATTGTCGACATGCCGGGGAACTTCTCCTCGCGCAACTCCGTGAGAACGGCCGCCACCAGGCTTTGGTAGGCGCGCGTAGCCGCGAACCGGTAGTTGGTGTTCGCCCGGTATTGCTCTACGGTTGCGGCAAGATTGGTGAGCTCGCTAAGCAGCCGGTATTCGTCCTCCGTACTGCGAAGCCCGGAGAACTGGTCCATGATCGCCGACAGCTCCTTATCCAGGCGTGCGGCCCTTGGTCCGATGTCCTTGGCGTCGGGCAGTGCCAGCAACGCCAGGAGACGGTATGTTTCGAGATCCAGCAGCCGCTGCAGAGTGCGCCCGGTCTGGAAATCGCTGAGACTGCGGTTGTAAACCAAAAACCGACCAAAGCCATCGCTGTGCAGACGAAAGCTGGTCCAGACTACCGCCTTGTCATCGACCACATGGCTCCCAACAAAGGATTGACCCTCGAACCCGGCCGCGAGAACCGGCCCGAAAGGCTCCGGAGGTGAACCGGTCTCCATCACCACGTGCACACCCGCGAGAAAGACCCCTGGTATCTTCTCCAGCCAATCATCCGGCACCAGCGACAGGGCGGATTCAGCGAATGGCGGGTCCGCAACGCCTGTCCGGATAAAGGTATAGCCGCAGAACTCGGTGTGTCTTTCCACCCGCAGCTCGAACCCGCCCAGCTGCCCGTAGTAACAGCTCGCCTGCGAATCCGGGACGTTCGCGCTAAACCGCCTGGCCAGGTTGCCGACATGCTCGAAGCTCTCGTCCAGCCCGCGCTCGTCAGCCAGGAAGACGACGTGCGACACGCTGATGGGCGTACTGATGAGCGGTGGGGGCCGCGCGTGAACTTCTTCGTGGAGCAGATTCCGCAGCGGGTGCGTTTCCAGGCGGTTAACCAGGTTGCTGTGCCGGAACCCATCCGGTTTTTTCATTTCAGTTCTTTCGTTCACCATCAGTCCCTGTCATCGGCGATGATCTTCTCACGTCGTAAGACTCGGTCAATTCTGGGAAGTACTTAAGGAGCGCTTTGGGTCAGCCGCGGCCGATCGAGGACGCAACCGCCGGTGGTATGCTGACCCCATGAAAACGTGGATCGCGCTACTTCGGGGAATCAACGTCGGTGGGCATAATCGCCTGCCGATGAAAAGCCTCTCACAGATATTTGAGTTTGCTGACTGCGAGTCGATAAAGACCTACATTCAGAGTGGCAATGTTGTGTTCAAAGCCCGAATTAAATCGGTGGACAAATTTGGAGACGCTATCGGTAAAGCGATCGAAACCGTGCATGGATTTCGGCCCGCAATTCAACTGATAAAGGCCGGCGCGCTCAGGACCGCAATCGCCTCCAATCCGTATCCGCATGCCGCGTCGGAACCGAAGTCCCTTCACCTGTGTTTTCTCGACGGGCCGCCTCTGAAGTCACAGGTTCGTGACGATGAGCATCTTTTATCCGAATCAGAGTCTTTTACGGTCATCGGCAGTTGCCTCTATCTGCACGCTCCTGACGGGGTCGCCCGATCAAAATTTGCCAAAGGCATCGACAGAGCGTTTCGCATGAACACGACGGCACGGAACTGGCGCACGGTCACAAAACTGGCAGAGTTGGCGGCAACCATTGAATAAGCGCTATGGGTTGCGGACTCGATTGACTGCCACTTAGTTATGACAGCGCTGTCAATTTCAGGCATAATGCCGAATCAGTGGATACTCCATCAGCGACCGAACCAACCCTCACGAGATTTATTGAAAAGATGAAAACTTATCCAACCTTGTTCGAAATGGGTGTCCTGCACCCCGAGCAAATTGACAGTTTCTCAATTAATAGCATTGGCTATACCGATGTTCTCAGGATTGTCTACGATCGTCCGAAAAGCTCAATATTGCCTATGACCAGGACGTACAAGTTTCCTCGCATTCAGAAGACAGTTCAGTCCGCCAGTGGCGCGGGTGAGGCCGCAGCGGTTATGGAAAGCAATCCGGCGTTTCGCGTGGCGATCGAGGAGTTGAAGAGCATCCTGGACGCAAAAGGAAACGCACAAAATATCGCTGGCGAAATTCTTGAAGAACTACGTTTGCTGGAAGAAGATATTTCTCTGCGTAGCGAGTATATAAAAGAACTGGTCAGTAAGATTTAGACCGTGAAGTCCGCGTACTGTTATTTTGGTTCAACAATAAGATAGACCGTCGTCGAATCACCAACATTAATAACTTCGTGCCAAGCTACGCCGTCACTGGCAAAACTGCTGCCCGCAGCAAGGTCCACCTCGCGAGTCCCGCGTGAATCCTTAATTTCCATACGGCCACCTGCGATTGCGTACCCGAAATGCCGGTCATGAAAATGGCGCTCGTGCCCCACGTCAGGTGGGAACGAACACCTGAGAATTCTGTGATTCGAGTCTTCATGTAATTTTTCGCAAACCGGCGCGCCGTTCCAGCCCGCTTCCAGGGGATCAGGAATTGTCGATTGCGCCGTGCACGCTCCAAGCATTGTTAGACTCGCGGCAAGCGCAAGCGGCCTGGCCGTGCCGCCGAACTTTCGAACAAAACCAATCAACATCTCGCAACCTAAGTAGTGATTTATGCTCAAAATTGCAGGGCGCAGCCTAGTCGCTCGTGAAACCGACTTTCTTATGGCTACCGTCGCAAAACGGTTTGTTGGCCGATGCGCCACAGCGACAAAGCGCAACCTGCTTGCCACTCCAGGAGGTCCGGCCGCTGCCGCCGGAGATCGTGACGTTGCCTTTGACAATTAATGGCCCATCTTTCACAGCCTTGATCGCCAAAGGACCGCCCGACTCGGTATTAGGCTCGCCGGTTTCGCCGACAGCACCGTAGTCGCGAAACCCCGCTTCCTCGTGACTGTTATCGCAAAAAGGCTTGTTTTTCGACTGCCCGCAGCGACACAGTGCGGCCCGGAACTTCAACCCGGGCGCATCGGATGGAGCTCCATCGATCTCGAGTTGGCCACGAACGAACAACGGTCCGTTATAGGCAACGCTGATCGTATTTTTGGGGTCCGCCGTTTCGGGGCGCGAACCGTCAGCAAACTCGACCGTCAACGCTCCGGTCGGGCAGCGCATGATGACTTCCTGAACCTCATCTTCGCCAGCGACATCGGGTTGACACCACGGCTGACGGCCGCCGATGAACAATTCCCCTTTCGCCCGGCCACACTCGCCGATATGAATGCATAGACCGCCGTGCCAGGAAACCTCTGCGCTTTTGCCACCGTATTTTGTGATCTTGCTGTCCGACACCTTATTATTCTCCCCTC
>CAMYMP010000002.1 GCA_947259435.1 uncultured Woeseiaceae bacterium | reverse complement strand
GAGTGCATGCGGCTTTGCCGACGAACAATCGAAGACCATGTGTTTCGTCAGCCGTGTAGATCGACAGTTGCTTTGCTGTATCACCGGCTATCACGGTTTCGACGTAGGCATCGAACCGCGACGGTCCCGGCAGCAGCAGCCGCTCGTAAGCAGCGATTGCTTTGCCGATGTTGGCGAATACCCGGTTGACCGCATCGCCCTTCGATAGATTGGGAAACGGACCGAAAACTGATTCGTAGCTGGCGCGATAGGTCGGATCGGTCGCGATTAACTGCGCATATTGCTCGCGAGTGCCGCCGTGCTCGGCCGGATCTTCGAGCGGCGACAGGGCCTGTGACCACAGGCTGTCACGCCGACCATCCCAGTAAAACCATGGGCTATAGGCTGCACCCACGATGCTCAGCGTATTGCGCTTCGACGTGCCGATTGCCTGACCCTTCGACAGCCCATCGGTGAATCGTCGTATCGGTTGATGACAGGTCGAACAGGAAATCCCGCCTGTGCCGCTCAGGCGTGGATCGAAGAACAGCTGGTGACCGAATTCTGCGGCCTGCAGATTATCGGCCACCGCGTTGGTCGGGTCTGCAGGTAAAGGCGGCAGACTGTTTATCCATAAGTGTTTATCCATAAGGAGCGCAAAACGTCCATTTCCGCAGCGGTCCAGGGTTTTGGCCTGGACGACTGGAATTGCAGCCACCCCGCCCCCGCAAGAACAGCGGCCATGATCAAAAGCGACGCGATTGCGACCCGCGTTTTTGCTTTCAATGAGCTCACAGCGTGAGTGAAATAATCACGGTGTCGGTCTTGCCGTCGGCCTCGATGTCGATCGACACCTCCCAGTCGCCGCTCATATGAAAACGCATGCCTTCGAGCCGGTAGGCGCCCTCATCCAGCTCCTCGGTGATGCGTGGACGTGTCGGCAGCCCGTGATCATGAGCGGGCATGCCGCCGGACACCGAGATTCTTGCGCCTTTGACAGGGTCGCCGTTCATGCTGACATACAGCACCCAGGAATGCATTTGATTGATCTCGATAGGGTCGAGCGAACTGTCGAAGCTGAGCTGATAAATACCTCGTTCGGAAACCCACTCGCTCGCGCTCTCTGCGACCGCGTCGTTGATGCACACCGCATGCGCAAACACGAGAAACAGGAGCGCTGCGACTTTTCGCTCCGGTCCGGATGCTCGGTACCGTTCGCGCCAGCGCGCAATACGGCCGCTCATAATCAAATACTGAATCTGAATCGCGATCAGGAGCACGACGAAGACCGGCCAATAGCCCAGGCCGGTAAATCCAACCTCGAACGGGAAAACCGCGCGGTAGATCTGCCCGTTACCATCGACATTGGCCGTTACGATGCCTATGTAGTCACCTTCCTCGGCGAAAGCATGAATCACCGTTAAAACATCAGGCTCTACAGCGGGTGCCTGATAGAAGACCGTCGCGCTGTCGAGATCGTCGAGTGCGGCGACATCCTCCCAGCGTGCAAATCGGCCTTTGCCGGTCACGTCGCGAATTATCCGGAAATCCACAGCCGCTTTACTCAGGCTGTCGTGGAGGTACTCCATGACGAAGACGCTCTGCGTGGCGTTCGGCAGGTCTTCACAATATTCCTTGTGCCCATCGGTCAGAGGCTGGTAGATCTTGAAGTGACCACGCAGGTAATTGACCTTGATCACGCACAGGTCTTCTTCCTCAACGACGCCACCATGCGCAAAGACATTCTGCGCAAGCATCGCGAGTGCAACGAGGACCAGGCGTAACCCCGACGACATAGTCACTTTTCGCTCGCATCCACAGGAGAGTAATCGCATAGCATAACTTAGCCATCACGCTTCGCTGCGTCGGCGGCGGCCGAAATCTCCTGCAGCCCGTCGAGGACCTGGCTCCACAGCGCTGCGTCGACCGCTTGTTTCAGGCTCGCATAAGCGACCGCCACCTGCGGCATGATCTCGGCCTGCAGGTTGCGGCCTTTATCGGTCGCGACAACATAGACGACACGGCGATCTTCGTTTGAGCGCTTGCGCGCCACAAGTTCCATCGAACTCAGGCGGTCGACAATTCCAACGAGGCTCGG
>CAMYMP010000001.1 GCA_947259435.1 uncultured Woeseiaceae bacterium | reverse complement strand
CGAAACTCGATCACCGTTATCTCAACGAAGACGTCGGCTACGGCCTGGTTTTCATGTCCAATCTTGCAAAACAGGTCGGTGTCGCGACGCCAACCATGAATGCCATCATTCAGGTCACCTCGGTGCTCATGAGCCGAGATTATTCCGGCGAGGCGCTGCGCACGCCGGAGTCGTTGGGCATTTCAGACAGGTCAGCTGCAGAACTCGGTAAACTCTGAGCGCGACCGCGAATGGCTGAAAACGTAATCAGAATCGGCCTGCTTGGCGCCTCCAAGATCGCCGTGCCGGCCATCATCAAGCCGGCAGCGGATATTGACGGCGTCGAAGTAAGCGCCGTCGCCGCCAGGGATGTCGAACGTGCTGCGGCTTATGCGACAGAACACGGCATCGCGAACGTCGTGACAGATTACGCGATGCTGGTCGCCAGCGATGACGTTGATCTCGTTTACAACGGACTTCCACCCAGTCAACACATGGAATGGTCGATTGCGGCGATGGCGCAGGGCAAAGACGTGCTCTGTGAAAAACCGTTCGCGCTCAATGCCGAACAGGCAGGGCGAATGGTCGCAACAGCGGCCGAATACGGCCGAACGCTGATCGAGGCATTTCATTACCGCTTTCATCCGCTGTTCGACCGCGTTATGTGCAGCATCTGACCGCTGACTTCAACATCCGGATTCCGTATCGTCCCGGAGAGCTGCGGCACGAGGTCGAACTCGGCGGCGGAGCGCTGATGGATCTCGGCTGCTATCCGGTTCATTGGGTCCGTACCGTGATGCAGTCCGAGCCAACCGTGATTTCGGCCAGCGCGAGACAGGAACGTGCCGGTGTCGACGTTGCGTTGGATGTCGTACTCGAGTTTGCGGGCGGTGTACAGGCGGAGGTGGGCTGCTCGATGGCCGAGGATCTGCCGCCAGGATTGAAAGCACAGCTTGTCGTTACGGCGACCAAGGGCACGTTGACCGTTATCAACCCGCTGTCGCCGCACGGCGGCCACGAACTGATTGTGGAATCCGCGCACGGCAAGCGCAGTGAGGAGATACCCGGCGAGACGACCTATCACCATCAGCTAAGGCACGTCCTTGCTGTGCTCGCCGGCGATGCACAGCCGTTAACCGGGGGTACGGACGCCGTCGCCAATATGGCGATTATCGATGCGATTTACCGGGCCGCGAACATGCTGCCGCGCGGCATGCTGGCCTGATCCGCGACCTCTGCACTTGACGCGTAGGTACTGTTGGCAATAGCCTCGGTACTGCGATTGCGCGATACTGCAAAATCGTTGTGGAGACAAGCACTTGAGTCACCTCGCCAACATCAGAATGCGGCAGCAATCCTGGGGCAGACGCGCCCTGGGCCTGTTCGTGGCTGTGTGGCTGAATCTCGCGGTGCAGCCCTGTGCGATGGCGTATGAGGTCGAGGACCACGATTGTCCGCACTGCCCTCCCGCAGCGACGCATGAACATGCCGACATGCACGGCAGCATGGATGCGGATATGCCGTGTGCCGACGGTGCATCCGATTGCAACATCGATGAAGACTGGAATCACGATTCGCGTGGCGGTCAGTCCAAACTCAAGGATGCGCCCGCCGATTTACTCATCGCGATCGCTCCAGACGAACTTGCAGCGCTAAGCGATCACGCGCGCGACGCGCCGGTTCAGCCACGCCACGGGTCGGTACAAGCCGGCGCACCGCCACCCCTATACGTTCTCAACTGCGCCTATCTGAAATAGCGATCTCTTCGTTGTAAACCGTTCTTAGCCGGTTCCTGACGAAGGAGATTGTTCGATGACGTTTTTCCGTGGGCGTATGCCCTCACTAACATTCTTGCTGGCGCTGCTGTTTGCCACTGCAGTTGCCGCGCAGCACAACGTACCTCTGACACTGGCTGAAGCCGAAGACAGGGCGCTCGAGGACGAACCCGGTCATGCCGCATTGCTGGCACGTGCCGCAGCGCTTCAAGAAAGCGCAGTCGTCGCAGGGCAATTACCGGACCCGACGATGCGCGTTGGCATTGCGAACTATCCGATCAGCTCCGGCAGCTTCTCAACCGAAGGTATGACACAGGCGCAGCTGGGTCTTCGGCAAAGCTTTCCGTCCGGCAA